>JAYUCN010000743.1:0-3476 GCA_043740335.1 Planctomycetota bacterium | reverse complement strand
ACTCGTGAACATGCGATAGGGCTCGGTCGGATTGACGCGACAGAGATCGTCGACCATGACGCCGAGGTAGGCAGTCGCGCGATCGAACACGACCGCCTCCTCGCCGCGCGCGAAGCGGGTCGCATTGATGCCGGCCACGAGCCCCTGGCCGGCGGCCTCCTCGTAGCCGCTGGTGCCGTTGATCTGCCCGGCCGCGAACAGTCCCTTCAAGGTCGCTACCTGGAGGTCGCCGCGAATCTGATCCGTGAGGATGTAGTCGTACTCGACGGCGTAACCGGGGCGCAGCACTTCGACGCGTTCGAGGCCAGGGATCGTGCGCAGGAACTCGATCTGGACCTCGGCCGGCAGGCTCGTACTCACACCGTTGGGATAGACCTCGATCGATGTGCGCCCCTCCGGCTCGAGGAACACCGGATGCGAGTCCTGCGCCGCGAACCGCACGACCTTGTCCTCGACGCTCGGGCAGTAGCGCGGCCCGACTCCCTGGATGCGGCCCTGGAACATCGGCGAGTGATGCGCATTGGCGCGGATGATCGCATGCGTCGCGGCGTTCGTGCGTGTGAGCCAACACGGCATCTGCTCCTGAAGAAGCTGCCTCGTCCGGAACGAGAACGGCTGCGGCGGGTCGTCCCCGGGCTGGCGTTCGAGTCGGCTGTAGTCGATCGAGTCGCGGTGCAGGCGCGGCGGCGTGCCGGTCTTGTGCCGACCGAGCCGGATGCCGAACGCGCGCAACGACGTGCTCATGCGCGTCGGGCCGGGCTCGCTGTACCGGCCACCCGGTGCCTCCCACGCACCCGCGAACAACTTGCCGCCGAGAAACGTACCCGTCGTCAGCACGACGGCGGCTGCATGCACGCGACTGCCATCGGCCAACTCGACGCCCGCCACGCGCTCACCGTTCGCGGTCGCGAACAGCGCCACGGCTTCGCCGGCGATCACGGTGAGATTGGCGTAGCCGAGCACGCGCGCGACCATCGCGCGGTTGTAGGCATCCCGGTCACACTGGGCGCGCGGTGAACGCACCGCCGGCCCCTTGCTCGTGTTCAGCATGCGGAACTGGATGCCCGTCGAGTCGGTGACGAGTGCCATCTCGCCGCCGAGCGCGTCGACCTCGCGCACGAGCTGCCCCTTGGCGAGGCCACCGATCGCCGGGTTGCAGGACATGCGTCCGATGGCGGCCGGGTCGAGCACGATCATCGCGGTGCGGCAACCCATGCGCGATGCCGCCGTCGCGGCTTCCACGCCGGCGTGGCCGCCGCCGATCACGAGGACGTCGAAATCTCGGTTCACCGCCCGCATCGCTTACCGCACAGCGGGCAGGACACAAGGGGCAGCCCCTGCGACCCCTTGCCGAACGGGTCTAGCTGGCCGAAGACCGAGCGTAGATGGCCCGCAGCAGCAATCGGTGGCGCAGTACGTAGTTCCACATGACATGGAGATCGGCACGGACATCCCCGTTCCTGGACCTGCCTGAAGGCCTGCAATTCTGGCGACGGGCATCTAGACTGCAGCGATGCTCCCGAGGCGAACGCTGCCCTGGCTCCTGCTCTCGTCCCTGCTCGCCTCCCTGCTCCCCGGACAGCTGCCACTGACCGCACTGCCGAAGCTCGCGCGCGACCGCGCCGAACGCAGTCGCCCGGCCCAGGCGAAGGCCCTGGAGCCGTTCTGGGCCGACTTTGCCCTCGACTACCGCAGCAGCCAACAGGTCCTGGACCAACGCATCGCCGAAGCCGCTGCCCTCGGCGACAGCGTGGTGCCGCTGCTGCTCGAGAAGCTGCAGCCCGCTCAGGCGGGCGAAGCCGCGCGCAACCTGAGCAGCAACTGCCGGCGCGTGCTGGAGCGACTCGATCCCGCCTCGTTCACGGATGCGCTCGCCGAACTCGCGACCGGCAACCACGAACTGGCGCGCGCCGAGGCGATCCGCCTGCTCGGATGCGCCAACACAGCGCAGTCCGTCACCCTGCTGACCGACCTCGTCGACCGCACCGTCGGCGAGGACCGACGGCTCGTGGTGCGTTCGCTGCGGCTCCTGAAAGCGGCGGGCGCAGCCGCCCGGATCGTGCCGATGCTCGGTTCGAACGACCGCCAGGTGCGGGAAGACGTGCTCGCCTACCTCATCGCGGCGCGGCCCCCGCAGGTCGTCGACACCGTGGTGCAGGCCCTCGCCAACGAGAAGGACAACCGCCTGCTGCCGTCCTACGTCGAGTACTTCCTCGCCACGGTGCACGAGCACGATGCCGCCGCGCGGGCCCTGTTGCCGCTGCTCGATCGCGAACGGCTCGACTGGCTGGACAGGCTACGGCTCGTCCAGGCCCTGGCGACGATCGCGCCGCGCGATCACGAACCGACCTGCCGAAAGATGCACGAACTCATCGACACCAGCGAGACCAGTTCCGTGGCCGTGCAGGCGGCGGTGACGCTGCGGGCACTCGGCGACAAGTCGGGTGTGACGAAGCTGCAGCGCACGCTCAACGACCTGTTGCGCAAGCCGCAACGCAAGAAGGATGCCTTGCTCTACGAACAGCGCGCCAACCTCGCCTTCGCGACCGAGGAGTACACCGACGCGTTCGCCGACTACGAGAAGATCCTCGACTTCAGCGATGGCATCGCCATGACGCGGCGCGCGTACATGGGCATGATCCGCTGTGAGGCCCACCGCAAGAAAGTGCCGAACCTGCTGAAGATCATCCGCGCGTCGGGCATGTTGGTAAGCGAGGTCGAGGCAATCGGCCTCGACGATGCGGTCCTCCAGGAAACGCTGCAGCAGGACAAGGTCAAGACCTTCCTGCAGGCATTGGCCAAGGAACAGGCGCCGAAGTGACGGCGGCACCTGCCTGCAGGGCGGCGACCGCGGGCGACCTCGACCGGCGCGAGCCGTACGCGAGCCGTCTGTCGCCTTGACCGGGCGCGCGGACAACGCCAAGATGCTCGCCCTTTCCTTCTCCCGGCCGGCCGCGCCCACGACCAGCCGTGCCCACCCGCACGCACGACACCGCCATGGAAGTCCAGGTCGCCGAAACCGGCCCCTGCAGCCGCTCCCTGCACATCACGGTCCCGTCCAAGCTTGTCAACGAGCACCTGGACCAGATGTACGAGTCCGCACGGCAGCAGATCAACATGAAGGGCTTCCGCCCCGGCAAGGTGCCGCGTGATCTGATCCAGAAACGCTTCGGCACCAGCATCCTCGCCGAAGCCAAGGAGAAGCTGCTGAACCGCTTCTTCGGCGAGGCCTGCCGCAGCAAGGACCTCAATCCCGTTGGCCGCGTCGCCATCGATGACTTCGAGAAGCTCGAAGTGAAGCCGGGAGCGCCGCTCCAGTTCACCGCCAAGATCGACGTGCGCCCTGTCTTCGACCTGAAGAACATCAAGGGCATCGAGGTCGAGGCCTTCGAACAGGAAGCGAACGACGCGGACATCGAGAACGCGATCAAGGAGATCGCGCACCAGAAGCGATCGATCGGCAAGACCGAGGAACC
>JAYUCN010000742.1:0-3480 GCA_043740335.1 Planctomycetota bacterium | reverse complement strand
GCAGTTCCTCGGCGGGGATCTTGGTCACGTGCAGACAATACCATCCGATCTTGTCGACTGCGTCCTGGCCCATCGGTGGTCCCTCGTCGCGGTCGACGGCGCGCAGCAGGTCGGCCCAGCGGTCGATCCCAGCGAGGGCTTCGCCGACGGTCCATTCGCGCAGGAAGCGCAGGCACAGCAACGTCAGCTGGGCGAGTGCCGTCAGTCCGGCGCGGCGCAGTTCGGGCTCGGTACAGCGCGTCAGGTCGTCGAGGAGGATGCGCATGCCCGCTTGCAGCGCGGCGAGTACTGCAGCCAGCTCGGGGTCGAGCCCTTCGAGATGGGGGTGCGGTGGTCGGGTGTCCGGCCACGCGTGGAAGCCATGGCACAACAGGATCGGCACCACGAGTGCCGGCGGTTCTCCGTCCGTGCGCGTGCTCCGGGCCAGGTGCACGCTGTAGCCAACCAGCTGGCTTTCTGCCTCGAGGTCGGCGTAGCTCTTGTGCTCGGTGACGAGGAACAGTCGGTGCCTCGATACCAGCAGTTCGGCCTCGAACACCGTGTCCGTGATGAACAGGCGAAGCGTGTGGCCATGGACTTTTTCAGGGGCCGCGCGCAGCGTCGTCCAGTCGATGGCGGCGACGAGTGCTGCGGGCAGAACCGTCCGAAGCCACCCCGCCGCGTGGCGGGGATGGTGGAAGGTGAAGTGGAACAGGGTGTCATGTGGTGTTGCCGTGCCCATGCGGGCAGTGGATTTCTGGCCGCAACTTTGCGCAGGAAATCGCGGAACGTGCTCTCGGCGAAGCAATCAGCGGGGGCAAGCACTCCTTCTGGAACGGGAGGCATCGCGGCGCCACTTCAAGCAGGAACCGACGACGTGTCGCGTGTGGTGCGGCCGGCCTCGCAGGGGCCGCGACTCGGGATGCGCGACGTCTGGACGGCAGATACAAAATGACCGATGCCGTCAAACCCAGGAAATACAGCCCTTCCAGGGTTTCGACCTGGCCTTGGATTGCATCGGCTCGAACGCCGCTTCGCACGCGCCTGCGGCATCGCACGGTTCGACTGCGCCGTTCGCCGCATCGCATGGCCTTCCGGCGGGGAGAGGTCGTCGATCCGCAGGACAGGGCGGCGTTCGTGAACCTTGAACGCGACCGCCGTGTCGGGGTCGAGGTCCGACGCTGGTGAGCGATCAGTCGACGGCGAGTACTTCGGCGAGGGTCTTGCTGTCGAGGATGCGGTCCGTCCACAGATCGAGTTCGGACGGGGCAGCGGACTGCACGCGTTGGATGGTCTCGGTGGTCAGGGGGCCGAAGCGCTTGGTCATCTGACGGAGGATGATCTCGGCGTGTCGCTTCACTTCGCCTTCTGCCCGCCCTTCGGTGCGTCCTTCGGCGCGTCCTTGCATGCGGCTTTCGAGGCGGATCTTCTGTCCAGTGGTCATGGGCTGTCCTTCGGGTCGGTTCAGGTGGTTGGCAAAGGCCATCTGCAGTTGCTCCTCGGTCACATCGGTGGTGTCGAGAACATACCAGCCGATGGTGTCGAGTGCGTTTCTGGCAGCGGCGGTCCCTCATCGGCCTCGATGGCGCGCAGGAGGTCACCCCAGCGGTCGATGGCGGCGCGCCCATGCCAACGTGTCGAGATACTGATACTCGTCGTCCTTGGTGTACGCCTTCTTCAGCGCCGCTCGCGCACACGCGAGCCCGAGCGCTTCCTCGCCGAACACCGTGCGCTCCTCCACCTTGCCCGGCTTGCCCGGCGGCGCCACCCGTGGCCACGCCAGCGCGTTCAACGCCTTCGCATCCAACGCCTGCTGCTCGGGCGTCAGTGGGGGCACGACCAGCGCCGCCGGCGAGGCCAACCGACCCGACCCCGACGGCTCCACTCCCGTTCGCATCACCCCTTCGCCACCGGCTTGCCCACAGGCCCCGTGAGCCGCAGCAGGAACCCGCAGTAACTCGCCCCGAACGAACACGCCGCGTGCCACGTCGTGCGCAACGCCCAGCTCGTCTCGCTCGGCTGCCACGCCTGCGCGAGCCACTCCAGTACACCGCCGACCATCGCCGCGAGCACGCCGATGATCGACGCCGCGAACGCGGCCAGCGTCACGGGGTTGGTGCCCTTCGGCAGCGGCGGCAGCGGGCGCGGGCGGCGGAACCGCTGCATGAGCACGTGCAGCGCGAACGCGCCCGCCACCATCACGGCCCACTCGCTCGGTGCCAGCGCGTACTGACGGAAGTGCGCGATGCCGGCGACCCACAGCACCGCGATGAGCACGGGGCACAGCGACAGCACGCGCCGGAACCAGCGGTCGGACGTCATCGTGAGGCCCGCGCGCGATGGCCCATCGCGTTCTCGTTGCCCACGCCGATCGTGTCCATGCGCGCATCGTGACCCGCTCGCCACGGCGGCGCCAGCCTGCCGTGTCCCGGCGAACATCGTGCTTTCGTCCCGGCGCCCGCGTCCGTAGCCTGTGCGGCCCTTCGACCATCGCCCAGCCGCGGCCCATCTTCCCATGAAAGTCCTCGTCGTCGGCCAGGGTGGCCGTGAGCACGCGCTGTGCTGGAAGATCAAGCAGTCGCCGCTCGTGACGCGCGTCTTCTGCGCCCCGGGCAACGCCGGCACGGCCACCGTTTCTGACAACGTCGACCTCGCCGCCGACGACCTCGCCGGGCTCGTGCGCTTCGCCACGGCGGAGAAGATCGACCTCACGGTGATCGGGCCCGAAGGACCGCTGTGCGCGGGCATCGTCGACGAGTTCAGCAAACAGAAGCGCCTGTGCTTTGGTCCCAACAAGGCGGCCGCCGAGATCGAAGGCAGCAAGGCGTTCGCGCGCGAACTGTGCCGTCGCCATCGCATCCCCGGTCCCTCGTACTGGACCTTCGACGACCTCCAGCTCGCGCGCTCGTTCCTCAACAACCGCGAGGAAGGCCCGCTCGTCGTCAAGGCGTCGGGCCTCGCTGCGGGCAAGGGCGTCACCGTGTGCAAGAACTCCGAGGAGGCCAAGGTCGCCACCACCGAGTGCCTCGAGAAGCGTCGCTTCGGCGAGGCCGGTGCCAGGGTCGTGTTCGAAGAGTTCCTCGAAGGCGTCGAGGTGTCGCTCATCACGCTGACCGACGGTCGCACGATCGTGCCGCTCGAGCCTGCGCGCGATCACAAGGCCGTCTTCGACGGCGACCTGGGACCCAACACGGGCGGCATGGGCGTCATCACGCCGGTCGCGGTGATGCCGCGCATGGCCTCGCAGATCGAGAGCCAGATCGTGTTCCCGACCGTGCATGCGATGAACCGCGAGAACCGCCGCTACCAGGGCTTCCTCTACGCGGGACTGATGCTGACGAATCAGGGCCCGCGCGTGCTCGAGTACAACTGCCGCCTCGGCGATCCCGAGACGCAGCCGCTGCTCATGCGCCTCCAGAGCGACCTCGTGCCGCTGCTGCTGGCGACCGCCGAAGGCAAGCTCGAGACGATGGAGCCGCCCGTCTGGGACAGCCGTGTCGC
>JAYUCN010000741.1:0-3484 GCA_043740335.1 Planctomycetota bacterium | reverse complement strand
CCCGCTGTTCACGCTGACGGACTCGTTCTCGTTCCTCATCCACTGACAGCACGGCTGGCAGCATGTGCGGCACCGCGCCAGGTGCGCTGCGCAGGTCTCCCATGATCGAACGCGACAAACTTGCGGGGCTCGTGTGGCTTCTGACCTGCGCGACACTGCAGGCACAGGCTGGCACCGACCCAGGCGCCACCGCGCAACAGACCAAGGCCCTGATCGACCAGTTCCACCAGGTCATGCCGGCCGAGCCCGCGGCACTGCGTGACGCCGACGTGAGGCGCCGCATCGCCGCGGCAGCCGTTCCCGTGCTGCGTTCCATTCGCGAGTTCCTGCTTCTGCACGCGGACTCGGACCTGGCGCCGCGGGCGCGGGAGTTCACGATCTACGCCGTCGTACTCGACGATGAGTCGGCCCGCGGACCACTTCGCGAACGCGTCGCCGCCGACGCGAGTGCGAAGATCCTGCTCGACTGCGCTGCCGCCATCACGGCCCCGGACGACACGAGGCGTGCCGCTTCCCTTGCGGCGATCGGTGCGGGCCTGGGCGCCAAGACCGAAGGTGCCTGCAGTGTCGTGCATTGCCTCGTGACCGCCGGCGACTTGTCCGAGGCCGAAGCCAACCAGCTCGCCACGAAGGCGGCCGACAAGGACCTCGCCGCGCGGCTCGTCGATGCCGGACAGCGGGCCAGAAACGACAGCAGACGGTTGCTCGGCAAACCGCTGGAACTGAACGGCCGACTGGTCACGGGCGAGGCGTTCACGACCGCTTCGCTGCGCGGCAAGGTGGTGCTCGTCGACTTCTGGGCGACCTGGTGCAAGCCCTGCGTGCGTTCGTTGCCAGACCTCACGGCCGCGCGCCACAAGTACGCGGCCCAGGGCCTGGCCGTGGTCGGCGTGAGTTCCGACCGCGAGGCGGAGGCACTCACGAAGTTCCTCGCCGCACGCCCCGAACTCGACTGGCCCCAGTTGTTCGAACCCGGGCAAGCCGGCTGGCACCCGCTGGCCACGAGCCTCGGCGTCACAGCGATTCCCCGATTGTTCCTCATCGACAAGATGGGCGTGCTGCGCAGCGTCGATGCTCATGGCAAGCTCGACGAGTTGCTCGTGCGCCTGCTCGCCGAATGACGCGTGCTCGTACCATGCAGTCCATGCAGATCGACGCCGGACCAGACACACGCTGCCCGAACGACGGGCTCGACATCTGGATTCGTCACCACCAGGTGCCCACGTGGCGCTTCGTGCGCCTGTGTGGTTGCCCGGCCGACGTGGCCGATGATCTCGTGCAGGAGGCCCTGCTCGCCGCGCTGCACAAGCGGATACCCGAACAGCCCGACCCGATGGCTGCCGCCTGGTTGCGCGGTGCGGTGACCAACCTCTGGCGCATGCACCTGCGCACGAGCTTGCGGCGCGATCGACGGCTCGAACTCGCCCTCGCGGAGAGCGCGCGCGTGCAGTGCGCCAATGACGACGGCGGCGAAGCCTGGCTGCAGGCGCTTCGTGTCTGCCTGGAGCATCTCGACGGTCGCGCGCGAGCCGTGCTCGACCTGCACTACGCTGACGGCGCGTCGCGCGAGACCATCGCCGCGACCATCGGCATGCGCCCCGATGGCTTGAAGACGTTCCTGCGCCGCGTGCGCGACACGCTGCGCCAATGTGTCCTGCGCCGCATCGGTGCCGACCAGGAGGCCCGCCCGTGACGACCCCGCGCGATCGGCAAGCCGACGATCTCTTCCTCGACCGTTGCCTCGACGAGGAACTCGGCGGCCGGCGACCGCCCGATCTGTGCGCACGCGTGCGGGGCGCCGACCCGACTGCCATGGCCAACGCCGCGGCGGCGGTGGCGGCGGCGGCGGTAGCAGCATCGCAGCCAGGCAGCCGTATGCGTGCCGTTCTCGCCGCTTGCCTGCTCGTCGGCCTCGTCGCGGCATGGGCGCTGACTTCAGGACTGCGCGCGACGCTGCCGGAACCCGCCAAGAGTGCCCAGGCTCTCCTGGACGAGTTCCACCGCGTGATGCCCATGGAACCGGTGGCCCTCCGTGATCCCGAGCAGCGGCGGCGGCTCGCCGCCACGGCCTTGCCCGTGCTGCGCGACATCATCACCTTCCTCGCCGATCACCCGGACTTGTCCGACTACACGCCGCGGGCGGCCGAGTTCTCGATCTATGCCGTGGTCCTCGGCGATGCCTCGACGCAACAACCGCTGGCCGAGCGAGCCAGGTCGGGCGATCCATCCGCGCAGGCACAGCTCGAAGCCGCGGCGATCATCACGGCGATCGACGACGCCGAGCGAACCGCGGCGCTCGCGGCCTTGACCGAACGCCTGCGCCATCCGTTCCCGACTGCAGCCTGCGTCATCCAGTGCCTCGTCACCGCCGCTGACCTGTCGGAGCGCGAGGCACTGCGACTCGCCGACAGCGCCGCCGACCCGGAGATCGAACAACGGCTCAGGTTCGCCGCCGCGATCGCCGCCACCGACCCTCGCCGGCTGCTCGGCAAGCCGCTCGATCTCGTCGGCCGCCTCGCCAACGGGGCTGAGTTCACGACCGCCTCGCTGCGCGGCAAGGTCGTGCTGGTGTTCTTCTGGGCCTCCTGGTGCCAACCGTGTGCGGCGGCGCTGCCCGAAGTCACAGCCGCGCACGAACGCTACGGCAACCAGGGCCTGGCCGTGGTCTCTGTGAGCTGCGACCACGATCGAACGGCCCTCGCCAGGTGTCTGGCAGAGCATCCCGAGATGTCGTGGCCGCAGCTCTTCAACTCGAGCCGACCAGGCTGGCACGAACTCGCCTTCTGGTGCGGCGTGCAGTCGATCCCGCGGCTGTTCCTCATCGACAAGCAGGGTGTGCTGCGCGAAGTGAACGCGCGCGACGATCTCGACGCGCTCGTGCGACGTCTGCTCGCGAAGTAGGGCCCCGAGAGGCCGTGGTCGTGGCTCAGGCCATCGAGCGCTGGGCCAGCGACGCGTCGCTGCCCGACCTTCAGGGCGCCGTGAAGGATCCGCGACCCGAGGTCCAGCAGGCCGCGACTGCCGCCATCGAACGCCTGCGCGCCGGCAAGTGATTCGCGCCGCGGGCGACCGCCCGCTACCGTCCGCGCGCCATGGAGTGGATCTACGAACCGCAGGCCTGGATCGCGCTGCTGACCCTCACGTTCCTCGAGATCGTGCTCGGCATCGACAACCTCGTGTTCGTGTCGATCCAGACCGCCAAGCTGCCGGAAGCACAGCGGTCGCGCGCACGCCGGCTCGGCCTCTTCCTGGCGATGGGGATGCGCATCGCGCTGCTGTTCGCCCTCAACTGGATCATGCAGCTGACGGAACCGTGGTTCTCGGTGTTCGACCACGCGATCTCCGGCAAGGACCTGATCCTGCTCGGCGGCGGGCTGTTCCTCATGTGGAAGAGTGTCGGCGAGATTCACCAACTGCTCGAAGGCGAAGAGGGCGAGTCGTCGAGCGCGGTCAAGGGCACGTTCGCGCGGATCATCATCCAGAT
>JAYUCN010000740.1:0-3486 GCA_043740335.1 Planctomycetota bacterium | reverse complement strand
CAACAGCGCCAGCAACGGCAGCGATGACGGCCGCTTCTACGTCGCGTGCAAGACCACGTCGCTCGGTGGTGGCAACTACCACTACGAGTACGCCGTGCACAACATGGACAACAACCGCGGCGGCGCGACCTTCCGCCTGCCGATCGATGCGGGTGCCGTGGCGTCGAACTACACGTTCGGCGACATCGACAGCAACCCTCTGAACGACTGGCTCGGCGCGCGCGTCGGCAACGAGGTCGTGTTCACTGCCCCCGCCAGCAACCCGCTGAACTGGAACACCATCTACAACTTCGGCTTCGACGCCAACTACGCGCCGGCGAACGATGTGGCCGACATCGACGAGGCGCGCATCGGCCCGGGGGCTCTCACCGTGTCGGTGCTCACGCTGGGACCGAGCGGGGCGCCAGTCGCGCTCGCCAGCAACACGGGCCATGGCTGTGGCGCCATCACCTGCGCGCGCTCGTTCTACGAGTTCTTCAACAGCGCCGCCGCGTTCGACCTCGCCAACTCGTCGTTCACGATGACGTATGCGAACAACGTCTACACGGTCGGCACCGGCTCGGGCACCTATGTCGCCCCGACGGGTTCGACGCTGTCGCTCGGTGACGATGCGGAGTCCACGGTGACGCTGCCCTTCGCCATGCCCTATCCCGGTGGCTCGACCAACCAGCTCGTGGTCTGCTCGAACGGTTTCGTCTCGGCCTCGAGCAACGGTACGACCTGGGATCCATCGGTCGCTGCGTTCCTGTCCGGCGCGCCGCGTTGGGCGGCCATGTGGCATGACCTGAACCCCGGCGTCGGCGGTCAGGTGCGCCTCGACTCGTCGGCGAGCGTCGTGCGCATCACGTGGGTTGCCGTTCCAAACTACAGCGGCGGTGGCACCGCGACGTTCCAGTACCAGTTCCTGCCCAGCGGCACCGTGCACGTGATCTACCAGGCGGTGACTGCGGCCGGCAACCTCTACCTCACCGGCTACACGCCTGGTGGTGGCGCTGCGGATCCGGGCAGCATCAACATCTCGGCGGCCCTCGCCACGCCGTTCAACCTCTGCCTCACCAATTCGGGGCCCGTGGCTCTCAATGCCTCGGCGCGGCCGATCCTCGGTACGACGATCAATTTGACGACGTCGAACATCCCGAACGGCACACTGCTCGGTCTGCTGATCCTGTCGCTGACGCAGTACAGCCCGGGCATCGACCTCACGTTCCTCCAGATGCCGGGCTGTGAGCTCTACGCGGGTCTCGACTCGCTGACGCAGTTCGCGACGCCTGGTGCCTCGGCCGCCGTGCCGTTCACGTCCCCGGTCACACCGAGCCTCGCCGGTACGATCGTGATGGGACAGTCGGCGACGCTGTCGCCGGGCTTCAATCCGTTCGGTTTCCTCACCTCGAACGGCGTCGTGATGGTGCTCGGCGTCAACTGAGCGAGCCCAGGTGCGCGTCGTTCGCGACACGCCCAGGCCGACCACGACCGCGAACGGTGCGCCCCGTTCGCGGGTCGTCGTGGTCTTGCTTCAGCGTCCCAACAGCATCGCGGCCCCGACCAGGGCCGCAGTCTCCGTGCGCAGCGTGTGAGGCCCGAGCCTACGGGGTTCGAACCCAGCGGCCCGCGCTACTCCTTCTTCCTCGGCCGTGAAGCCACCCTCTGGCCCGACCAACAGGACCACGTCGCCGGTGACACCTGTAGCCGCACCGAGGGGCGGCGCCCCGGCGCACGCGAGGAACCGCCGCGCGGGCAAGCTGGCATCGTGCAGGAAGTCGGTCACTTCGCGGCCGGCGCGCACCTCGGGCAGCCAGGCGCGGTCGCACTGGCCGGCGGCCGCCCGCACGATGCGCGCCCAGCGTTCGGAACGTTCTCCCTGCGGCCTCGTGCGCACGGTCCACAGCGGCTGGAAGACCGCGATGCCGACTTCGGTGCCGTGTTCGAAGAGCCATTCGGCGCGCTGCAGCCGCGGCGGCGCGAACGCGACCTGGACGCAGGCGCCTGGTCTCTGGCAATGCACGGCGACATCGACCGCGAGCTGCACGGTTGCGCGGCCGACGCCGAGCACCGTCGCCATGGCGGTCCCGCCCGCGCCGTCGCCGAGCACGATGCGCACGCCCGGTCGGACGCGCAGCACGGCCCCGAGGTGGTGGGCCAGTTCGCCCTCGACCTCGGTCCGGCCGGCGGCCGGCAGCATCGGTACGAAGTAGCGTTGCGCCATGGCCGGGGGTTGTAGCAACGGCCGCCGGGCAAATGGCAACGAACTCACCATGAACCGCTTGCGGCACCTGGCATTGCAGGTAGCTTGTGTCGGTCCTGTGCGCCAGCTCCCGTCCCCGGTTGGTGCCCGCGACACGCCGGCCCCAACCGTTCCCTGTGGCTCCACCACGGGGGCCAGGCCTCGCTGCGAGTCCTGGCCAAGACCCCTCACTGATTCCGTATGGCCAACTACGTCCTCGAGATCCTCGATGGGGATCGCGCTGGCGACGTTTTGCCCGTTGCCGAGCGCACGGTGCGAATCGGACGCAAGCCAGGCAACGACCTGGTGCTCGCCGACGAGAAGACCTCGGGTGTGCACGCCGAAGTGGTGCTCGAAGGGGATCGCCACGTGCTGCGCGACCTCGGGTCGACGAACGGTACGTTCCTCGACGGCAAGCGCGTGACGGAGATCGTCCTCACGCTGGGCGATGTCGTCACGATCGGCCGGCTGCGCGTCAAGTTCCGCGCCGAAGGGGACGGCCCGGTTGCCGACGCGGGGGAGCTCGCGGTGCGACGCCTCGATGCGGCGCGTTTGCAGCGGCGCAGCAGTTCCCTCGGGCTCGTCACGGCCCTCGTCGTCGTCGTCGGGCTCGGTGCCGCCGGCTGGTTCTGGTGGCAGGGACACCAGACCCGCGAGGACGCCGGCAGCGCGCCGTCGCAGCGGCCTCCCCTCGCGGTCGCCGGCAACCGTCTCGCCACCAATGTGGCAGCCTGCGAAGGCGAGGACGGGTGGAACCTGCGTGCCGCGGGATCGGGTTTCCAGCCGACCACGCGCGCGCAAACGGGCGGCGGCGCGTTCGAGGCGGTGCGCGCCGAGGGCACCGAGGGGACGGACTTCGCCATGCTGGCATCGAAGGAACCGCTCACCGTGTTCGCGGGACGCACGATGACGATCGCGGCGCACCTGCGCAGCGAGAATGGAGCCATGCTCGCCGTGCGCGGCTTGTGCTTCGCGCAGAACGAGCAGGTGCCGTTCCGCTTCCGCAGCGGATCGCCGCTCGCGGTGCACGAGGGCTGGCAGCGAGTGGAGACGGTGCTCGCCATTCCACCCGGATGTGACCGCTTGCAGGTCGAGGTCGTCGCGGTCCTGCCCGCGGCCACGGCGGTGGCACTCGTCGACGACGTCGCCATCACCGAAGCGGGGCAGGCGACGGCGGTCGAACTGAAGCTCGCCGAATCGGGCCAGGTGGCGATCGGCACCAGCGCCTCGCTCGCGGTGCGTTCGACCGGCACCAACCCGGCGAT
>JAYUCN010000739.1:0-3491 GCA_043740335.1 Planctomycetota bacterium | reverse complement strand
TCGAAGACGACCGTACCGCTCACTTCATGGCCGCGTTCTACGAACGGCACCTGGCTCATGGCAGTTCGCCCGCGAAGGCACTGCGCGAGGTCCGCCTCGAATCGTTGCGAGCCGGCGGCGACGGCGCCCTGCCAGGCCATTGGAGCGCGTTCGTCCTCTGGGGTCTGCCATAGGCGGCCCCGGGCCGTCGTTGGCACCCTGCTTCGCCTATCTGCCTCGAGCCTTCGCGAACATTGCCAACAAGCGCCGCTGTGCCGGCATCTCGACCCGACGGTGCGCAAGGCGGGCGGCGAAGATCACGAGCCCGAGGATCACGATCGTCACGGCATCCATGAGCCACGGGTTGCCGAAGTCGATGAGGCTGTCGTTGGGCGCCTCGGCGCTGTGGCTGGCGGAGAACAACGACGTTTCGAGCACACGCTGCGCGATCCGGACGGCGAGACCCACCAGCGCGAGCACGAAGATGTGCGTCAAGTAGATGCCGTAGGACCAGGTGCCGAGCGCCTGCAGCGGCGGCGAACGCAGCGCGCGCGAGACCTGGCCGCCGCCGATCGCGAAGACCAGCACCACGGCACCGAACACGAACGGTGCGATGACGTAGGTGACCGGACCCTCGCCCTGGTACGCGAGCACGACGATCGCGGCGACCGCCGTGACCTCGAACAACGTTGCCGCCGGCAACCGGTCCATCGCCATCGCGCGCCAGGTCCGCTGTGCCCAATACCCGACGAAGAAGCCGGCGATCGCGCGGAAGATGCCGTAGTCGAACGTGCCGCCGAACCCGGGCTTCACCTCGCCGCCCGTCACGAGCAACGCCATGATGAGCAGCGCCACGACCGCCGCGTCGCGCAAGGGGCCGCGCAGGCACGCCCAGACCAGCCCGAAGGCCAGGTAGGCCGCCATCTCCGCGCTGATACTCCAGCTCGGGAAGTTCCAGAACATGGCCGTCTCGTTCCACAGCGCGTGCACGAGACCCACCTCGGCCACGACATCGACGACGCGCGCAGGATCGGTCATCGCCTGCAGGAACTCCGCGCCGACGCGCAGCAGGCCGAGCGCGTCCGCAACATAGCGCCCCGCGTCGAGCCCGAGGAACAGGACCAGCATCGTCGCGTGCAGCGGCCACAAGCGCGCGATCCTGCGCACGAAGAACTCGCGCAGCGTCCACCGATCGTCGATCCGTGCCGCGTACTTGTAGGTGATCACGAACCCGCTCAGCACGAAGAAGACTTCGACGAACACGTCCGCGTGGCGCACGATCGTCAAGTAGAAGATGTCGCTCTGGACCGCGGTGTGGAGCAGCACGACCATGAGTGCGGCGACACCACGCAACCCGTCGAGGGCCTCGAAGCGCTGGCCGTTCCGTGGGCTGGCGAGTAGCGCGCGTTCTGACCCAGGCAAGTCGTTCACGTCCTCTCTCTATCGGCACGAGGGCGAGAGGTTGCCCGACGGTTTTGCAACCACGACCATCGACGCGCTGGCTCGGTGTCCGTCACGGCAGGCGAACGACCTCCCCATCGCGCACACCGCGTCCCGCCGCCATCAATTGTTCCATCGCCTGTCGCATGACGTCCCGCACGACCGCGCCGAGACGCGCGATGCCGAAGCACTTCGCGGCTTGCCGTGCGAGGTCCTCGCCGGCCATCGCCTGATGCTGGCGCAGGAGCCAGGCCATCGCGTTCACCACTTCGACGGTCGGCAGTTCCTCGGCCGCACGCGGCGCCTCGCCGCCGTCGACGGGAACACGGAAGCCGCGGAACCCCGCCACGTCCTCGCCACTCCGCCACACGACCCCATCGACCTCGACGGCAGTTCCGGCGAGCACCTGGCGCACACGTTCGCGCACGCGTTCTGTCACACGCTGGATCCCCCACGCATCGGCGAGGGACCGCGCGAAGCGATCGAACAGCATCGGCGACTCCGCGGCTAGCACGGCTTCGGCCTGCACACGCAGCTTCGTCAGGGCCTTCGCCTCCGCGAACTGCTCTGGCGTTCCCGCCTTGTGCATCGCCTTGGCCGCGTACGGCCGCGGGCCGTCGGGATCCTGCGTTGGCGTCTCGCCCGGCGCTTCGCAAGGCACCGGTGTCGATGACGTGGCGGACGTTTCCAATGCCGGAGCGGGAGCCGACGGCGTCGACGGCTCGACGCAGACGACCTTGGCCGCCACCTTCGCGGCCGCGATCGCGGCCTCCACGCGTTCCAACTCCCCCGCCGGATCCTGCCAGAAGTCCGTCGACCAGATGCGGTGCAAACGCCAACCGAGGTTCTGCAGCACCGCCCCGCGCAACCGATCGCGGTCGCGCGCCGTCGCCGCCGAATGGTACGCCGCACCATCGCACTCGATGCCGAGCAGGTAGTGGCCCGCCGCGCCCGGATCGACGACCGCGAGATCGATGCGATAGCCCGAGCACCCGACCTGCGTGTGCACCTCGTGCCCACGCTGCACGAGCGCGTCGCGCACCGCCGCTTCGAACGGTGACTCGACCTCGCCCGACGGATCCGCCGCCACCGCCGCCGCAAGTGCTGGCTGCCCACGCAGCGCGTAGTCGAGGAACAGGCGCAGATGCCGCGCGCCGATCGCCGGGGTGCGTGTCGCCACCTGCTCGGGCCCCACCGACGTGAACACCACGAGCTCGCGCCGCGCGCGCGTGACCGCGACGTTGAGGCGACGTTCGCCGCCCTGGAGGTTCAACGGCCCGTAGTTCTCGTAGACCTTGCCGGCCGCGTCGGGCCCATAGCAGATCGAGAACAGGATCGTGTCGCGTTCGTCGCCCTGCACGTTCTCGAGGTTCTTGACGAACACGGGCTCGGTAGAAGCCCCGAAAGCCGGCTCGATCTCGGGATGCGTTCGCCGCTCGCGATCGAGCAGGTCCTCGATGAGCACCTGCTGCGCCTGGCTGAACGTGACGATGCCGAGGCTGTGCCCGGCCCGCGCGGGATCGCGGAGACGCCGAACGACCTCGGCGACGAGCGCTTCGGCCTCGATGCGGTTCTGTTGCGAGCCGGCGCGGTCGTAGACGCCGGCCACCTGCACGCAGCGCACGCCGAGTCCCTGCATCACGCGCTGCGGGGCTGGAAACGTGAGCAACCGGTTCTGGTAGTAGTGATGGTTGCTGAACGCGATGAGCGATTCGTGCCGGCTGCGGTAGTGCCAGTCGAGGTGCAAGCGGGGCAGACCGGCGGCGCCGCATTCGTCGAGCACGCTCTCGAGATCCTCGGGAATGTCCTCGGGCGCCGGCTCGTCGCCCTGCGCGAGCCGTTGGAAGAACGTCGTCGGAGGCAACTGCTTGCTGTCGCCGACGACGACGAGCGAATCGCCGCGCCCGATCGCGCCGACGGCGTCCCACATGGGGATCTGCGACGCTTCGTCGAAGACGACGAGATCGAAGCGCGTGCCCGCGCGACCGAGGAACTGCGCCACCGACAGCGGGCTCATCATGAAGCACGGCTTGATGGCGCGAATGGCGGCGCCGGCCAAGTGCATGGTCTGG
>JAYUCN010000738.1:0-3491 GCA_043740335.1 Planctomycetota bacterium | reverse complement strand
CGGATCGCGCCCGTGGGGCAGTTCCGTTCGCAGGCCATGTCGCGCGTGCACTCGTAGTTGTGCAGCTTCTTGACGACGTCGCCGATCGGCACCGCGGCGTAGCCCTGCGTCGCGCACGTCGCCGCGCAGATGCCGCAGTGGATGCAGGCATTCATGTCGACATCGAGGTGCACGTGGTCGCGCGGGCGCTGCACCGTGCGGTCCTCTTCGGCGACCGCATCGGGATCACACAGGTACCTGGTCAGCGGATGCGTCGTCAGCACCTCGAGCGCTTCGCGTTCGCCGACGCGCACGATCTCCTGCACGTCGGGCATGTCGAGCAGGCCGAGGTGCGAGACTTTCGGCTTGATGATCACCGTGTGCTCGTCGGCGTAGCGGTGCAGGTTGTGCTCGTTGAGCGCCTGCCCCATGACCTCGTAGGTCTGGAACAAGATGTGCGGCAAGCTTGCCTTGTAGGGCACCTTCACGTGCAGGTCGCGGTGCGAGAGGTCGACGCCGATGACGAGGTCGGCTCTTCGCGCCCGCGCGATGCGCAGCGCCAGCGTCTCGGTCATGCCACCGTCGACGTAGTGGTCGCCGTCGAGCGCCATGGGCTCGAAGATGGTCGGCAGGCAAGCGCTCGCGTAGACCGCATCCGCCACGTGCATGGTGTTCGAACCGGGCAAGCCAAAGAAGCGTGAGGCCCCCGTCGTCAGCGACATCGCGTTGCAGAAGAACGGCCGCTGCAGCTCCGCGAACGACGCGAACGGCAGCCACTTCTTGAGCAGCTCGTAGAACGTGCGCCCCTTGTAGACCGAGGCGTGCCGGTAGCCGCGCACGAGGAACTTCAGCAGGTTGATGCGGAAGTACTGCTTGAGCGAGATCTCGCCCGCGGCCACCTCGATCTTCTTGCTGTCGAGCCCGGACGCAAACAAGGCACCCATGACGGCACCCATGCTCGTGCCGACCACCTCGTCGACCTGGAGCCCGAGCCGTTCGATGGCGCGCACGATGCCGATGTGGCAGAAACCGCGCATGCCGCCGCCGCCGAGCACGAGCACGGTCTTGCGCGGCCGCAGCGGTTCACCGGGGCCGATGGGCTCCACGCGCGCCACCGCACCTGTACCGACGAACGTGCCGTCCTGGGCCAGGCCTTGGTGGGGATGCGGAGTTCTCACTTTGATAGAAACCGGTGACCGGCGCCGGCACCGGACGGGCGGCGGCCCACGTGTCTCTAGATCGACCGGGCCCGGATGTTGCCTGAAGTAGGCAACCTGACGCAGCCGACAACCTAGTACAAGGACAGCAGGAAGGACTCGCACCGATGAACTTGTGGCACCGATTGCAGCGGCAGTCGCGCGCGGAACAGCGCGCGCTCCAGAACGACCTGCTGCAGCGCTACGTGCGCGAGTACCTCTACCCGTTCTCCCCGTACTACCGGGACTTGTTCGACCGCCACCAGGTGCGGCCCGAACAGATCCGCACCGTCGACGACCTGCGCCGCCTGCCACTGTCGAGCAAGCGCGACCTGTTGCCGACGCCCGACGACCCGCAGCGCTTCAAGAAGTTCATCCTGCAACCCGACCCCGCCAGGATCCGCGCCGCCTGGCCACTGCAGCGCAAGTTGCCGCTGCTCTGGCAGAAGTGGACGCACGGCGTCGAGTCCGTGCGACAGACCATGCGGGCCGAGTTCGCGCCCTGCTTCATGACGTTCACGACCGGCCGCTCCGCCGAACCCGTGCCGTTCTTCTACTCGCCGCACGACATCGGCAACCTGCACGAAACCGGCGCTCGCCTCGTCGACGTGATGGGACTCAAGAGTGAGTACCGCGTCGCCAACGTGTTCCCGTACGCGCCGCACCTCGCGTTCTGGCAGGTGTTCTTCGCCGGCCAGGCCACGGGCATGATGGCGCTGTCGACGGGCGGCGGCAGGGTCATGGGCAGCAGCGGCGACCTGCGCGCGATCACGCGCCTCAAGGCCGACGCGCTCATCGGTGTGCCGGGCTACGTCTACCACCTGCTGCGGCGGGCAAGCGCCGAGCACCTCGACCTGTCGTCGATCCGCTGCGTCGTGCTCGGCGCCGAACGCGTGCCGCCGGGCATGAAGGCCAGGATCTGCCAGTTGCTCGCCGACACCGGGGCCAGGGACGTGCGCGTGTTCGGCACCTACGGCTTCACGGAAGCGCGCATGGCGTTCGCCGAGTGTCCCACGCGCGACAACGCCTACACGGGCTACCACCTGTATCCGGACCTCGCCTTCTTCGAGGTCGTCGACCCGGTGACCGGCGAGGTCATGCCCGAAGGCGAAGACGGCGAACTCGTGTTCACGCCGCTGCAGGCGCGCGCGAGCACAGTCTTCCGCTACCGCACCGGCGACCGCGTGCGCGGCGGCCTGCGCTTCGACCCGTGCCCGCATTGCGGCCGCACCGTGCCGCGCATCAGCAGCGATCTCACGCGCGAATCGAGCATGAAGGACCTGCAGCTGCTCAAGGTGAAGGGCACGCTCGTCAACCTCGAAGACTGCGCGATGCTGCTCGGCAGCATGCCCGAGGTCGAGGAGTGGCAGATCGAACTGCGCAAGAAGGACGACGACCCGCTCGAGGTCGACGAACTCACGGTGCACCTGGCTGTCAAGGCCGGCTGCAACCACGCGACCGCCGCCAGCAACCTGCATGAACTGTTCAAGAGCCGCCTCGAGGTGGCGCCCAACCACGTCGAGTTCCTCGAACTCGAGACGATGCTGCGCAAGATCGGCATGGAAACCGAGATGAAAGAGAAGCGCTTCGTCGACGCGAGGCCCCAAGCATGAAGACGTCCCGCGATCCATCGCGCGACCTGGCCATCGTGACCGGGTTCCGCACGCCGTTCTGCAAGGCCTCAGGCGCACTGAAGGGTGCTGCCGCCGCCGACCTTGCCAGCCACGTGTTCCGCGAAGTGCTCGACCGCACGGCCTTCGACCAGCACACGATCGACGAGGTGATCCTCGGCTGCGCCGGTCCCGACGCCCGCGAAGCCAACGTGGCGCGCGTCGCCGCGCTGCGCGCCGGCCTGCCGGAGAGCACACCCGCCATGACCGTGATGCGCAACTGCGCCTCGGGCATGGAGTCCATCGTCACCGCCCAGCAGCGGCTGCTCGCCGGCGAGGGCGAGGTCTTCCTGGTCGGCGGCACCGAGTCGATGAGCAACTTCCCGCTGCTCATGGGGCCCGACCTCGTGCGCTTCTTCCAGCGCCTGGGCAAGGCCCGCTCCGCGTGGCAGCGCGTGCGTGCCCTGGCCGGGTTCCGCTTCCGCGCGCTGCAGCCGCGCGTCGCTATCATGGAAGGCCTCACCGACCCCACCACCGGCATGATGATGGGCACCACGGCGGAGAAGGTCGCGCAGCAGTTTTCCGTCGACCGCGCAGCGATGGACGAGTTCGCGCTCGCCAGCCACCAACGCGCCGCACAGGCCCAGCAGGCCAACCGTTTCGCCGACGAGATCGCGCCGTTCGTGCCGCCGCCCGACTACCGCAC
>JAYUCN010000737.1:0-3497 GCA_043740335.1 Planctomycetota bacterium | reverse complement strand
AAACCGTTCGGCCTTCACGACCGATTCGCGAAACGCGCGCGAGTGGGGAAAGAGGATGACCCTTGCAGCATCCCCCTTCTTCTGATGCTTCAGTTCCTCTTCGATCAACACCAGCCGGTTCTCTTCCGACGAGTAGCGGAAGGCGACGGTGTAGGTGAGCAGGCTTGCCGTGGGCTCGACCTTCTGGCCGAAGTCGTCCTCGACGGCCAAGGGAACGAGCATGTCGGCGACGAATCGCATCGCCGTGTCAGGATCGCGGTTCGTGACCAGGTCGAGCGCGCTGAAACTGCCCTCGGTCGGTTGGCGGATCGCTTCGGCTGCCTTCTGGATCTCGTCGTCGGCGAGGTGCCGCAAGAACTGGATCGCATCGAAGATGTTGGACTTGCCGACGCCATTGGGGCCGACGAAGCAAGTCAGGGGGCCGAACCGGACGTCCACGTCGCGCAGGTTCTTGAAGCCCTGGATGGCAAGCCGCAGCAGCATGCGAGGGACCTTACCGGGTTCAGGCGTGGGGTTGCACTGTTGGGCATCGCCATCGACACGGGGTCGCCCGTCCCTTACCGCCATGGCGTGGCCGGTTGGCGATCCTCGGCAACTTCCTCCCTGCCTGCGTGCCGACTGGCGACGGGCTCGTATCATCGCCGCCCCGATGGACGCTCGCATCCGCTGGCTCTCGTTCCTGACTCTCCTGTTCGCGCTCTTGGCGCCGCTCGCCGCACAGGGGGGTAGCAAGTTTTCGCTCGAGGCCGCCGTCGAACCGGCGAGCGCCAAGCCGGGTGACGAAGTCACACTCGTGCTCACCGCGACGGTCGCCATCGGCTGGCACGCCTACGGCACACTCGAGCAGACCAACATCCCGATCGCGCTCAAGCCCGGCAAGCTCCAACTCGCGGGCCTCGAACTCATCGGTGCCGCGCAGATCCCGCCGGGCGAACGCCACACCACCGCCATCGGCGATTCGTTTCCGCTGCCGAACACGTTCGTCGTCAAGCAGAAGTTGAAGGTGCCCGCCGCGATGGCGGCGGGCGAAGTGGTGCTCAAGGGCGCGCTCGATTACCAGATCTGCGACGAGAACATGTGCCTGCCGCCGACCGGCGCGAAGTTCACAGCGAAGCTGCAGGTGCTCGCGGGCGCGGTCACGCCGACCGCACCACCCGCGCCGCTCGCGGCGACGCAAGAGCCGAAGCCGGCGCCCGCACTCGGCACCAAGCCCGGGTTGCGACTCGTTCCCGACGAGAAGGTGCAGATCAAGGCGAGCTTCGATCCGGCCACGGCGCGCGCCGGCGAGGCGACGACGCTCGTGCTCGATGTCACCGTCGACGAGCGCTACCACGCCTACGGCACGCTGGAGACGGATAACGTCCCGGTGGCGCTCGATGGCGACAAGATCGATCGCGGGGGACTCGAACTCGACGGCGGCCCCGACATCCCGCCGGGCGAGAAGGCGCAGCAGTTCGGCAAGGACACGTATCCGCTGCCGCACCGCTTCCAGGTCAAGCAGACGCTGCGCGTGCCGGCCGGCACCAAGCCTGGCGCGATCGCCGTGAAGGGCGTGCTCGACTACCAGGTCTGCGATGAGAACTCGTGCGACCGGGCCACCGAGGGGCCGTTCGCCGCGACGCTGACCGTCGAAGCTGGCCAAGCGCGTGCGAGTGCGCAACCGCCGACGAACACGAGACCCAAGGACCCGAGCGACGGCAATCCGTTCGGCGGCTCGCTGTGGTGGCTCATCCTCGCGTGCATCGGGGGCGGTCTGTTCGCCCTCGCGATGCCGTGCACCTACCCGATGATCCCGATCACGTTCTCCTTCTTCACCAAGCAGGCGGAGAAGCGGGGTGGGAACGTGATGTCGTTGGCGCTGACCTATGGCTTCGGCATCGTCGCGATGTTCGTGATCGTCGGCGCTCTGTTGTCGACGGTCATCGTCGACGTCGTCAACCACTGGGTCACGAACTGCGTCATCGGCGCGATGTTCCTGTTCTTCAGCTTCGTGCTGTTCGGCTGGGTCAACCTGCAGCCGCCGCAGTTCGTGCAGCGCGCCGCTGGCAGGGCCAGCACCACGGGCGGCTATCTCGGCGTCTTCTTCATGGGCGCCACGCTCGTCATCACGTCGTTCACGTGCACGGCGCCGATCGTCGGTTCGCTGCTCGCGAACGTCGCGAAGTTCGGCACGGGCCGCGTCGCCTTTGGCATGGGCATCTTCGGCCTCACGATGGCACTGCCGTTCGTCGTACTGTCGCTGATGCCGACCAGGCTCAAGTCGATGCCGCGCTCGGGCGAGTGGATGGAGACGCTGAAGGTCTCGCTCGGCTTCGTCGAACTCGCGGCGGCGCTCAAGTTCGTCTCGATGGTCGACTTCGCGCTCGGCTGGCAGGTGCTGCCGCGCGAACTGTTCCTGTTGCTGTGGACGACGATGTTCGGCCTGTGGGCGATGTACCTGTTCGGCATCCTGCGCAAGGCGGGCACCGCCAACGACGGCGTTGGCGCCGGGCGCATGGCCAGCGGCATGCTCGTGTCGTTGCTCGCGACCTACTTCCTGTTCGGGGCGCTCGGCTTCAAGCTCGACTTCTACATGACGAACTTCGTGCCGGGCTACTCGGCCGAGAGCGTCATCGCGCGCGGCGGCGGCGGCGGCGCCAGCGGGAGCGACGACAAGCACGTGCTCGGCAAGCACCGCATCGTGCTCGACGATCAGCCAAAGGCGATCCAGGTCGCGTTGGTCGAGGACAAGCTGCTGCTCTACAATTTCACGGGCTTCAATTGAGGCAGCTGCCGCGGGATGGAGAACAACATCTTCCTGCGTCCGGCGGTCGCCGGGATCATGCAAGCGAACTTCGTCGAAGCGCGTCATCACACGGACATCCAGAACACGCTGACGGCGGCGCAGTTCGCCGCGAATCGCAAGCTCCAGGACGAGATCGCGGGCACGAAGGCGACTCCCTACTTCGTCGTCGTCGATGCGAAGACGGGCAAGAAGATTGCCGAGCACGCCTTGAGTGGCGGGCCCAACGCCTGGGAAGGCAACTGGCTCGCGTTCCTGCAGCAGGCGTTGGCGGCCGCCGGCCGCAAGTAGTTCACGCCGCGGTTGGCACGGTGACGGGCGTCACGACGGTCTTCAGGATCTCGTTGTGACGCAGCAGGCGCAGCTTCAGCTCGGCACCGATCGCGGTGCGCGGAAGGCCCGCCATGAGATCGCCGACGCCGCGGATCGTGCGTTCGTCGATCGACAGCAGGAGGTCACCTTGCTGCACGCCGCCCTTCGCGGCGGGTGACTCGGGCGTGACGGCGGCGACGGCGAGAGCGCGCGGTGATGGCAGGCCGAGGCGATGCGCGATGGTCGGCGCGATCTCGACGCCGTGCACGGCGACGCCGAGCCAGCCGCGCACGACGCGGCCGTGCTGGCGCAGTTCGGGCAGCACGACGCTCGCCGTCGACGCGGGTACCGCGAAGCAGAGTCCTTGCGCCATCGGCACGATCGCCGTCGCGATGCCGACGAC
>JAYUCN010000736.1:0-3500 GCA_043740335.1 Planctomycetota bacterium | reverse complement strand
CTTCAACGCGTTGCCGAGCCGTTCGCAGCCGATCTTCTTGTTGACGAAGATCAGCACACGACCGCTCTCGCGCTGCAGCAACCGTTCGAGCACATGCTGCTTGTCGTGCGCGTTGACGGCCGCGAAGCGGTGCGAGATCGACTTCGGCGCCTGGCTGCGCGTGCCGATCTGCACACGTTCCGCACCGGGCAGGAAGTCCTTGACCAGCCCTTCGACCTCCTGCGGCATGGTTGCCGAGAACAGCAGGTTCTGCCGCTCCTGTGGCAGCCGCACGAAGATGCGCCGGATCTGCGGCATGAAGCCCATGTCCAGCATGCGGTCGGCTTCGTCGAGCACGACCATCACCACCTTCTCGAGCGTCAGGTTGCGCCGTTCGAGATGGTCGATGAGACGGCCGGGGCAGGCGACCAGCACGTCGAGGCCGCGCTTGAACGCAGACTCCTGGATCGAAAGGTCGACACCGCCGAACGCGGTGCAGACGTGCAGGCCCGCGTGCTGGGCGTAGGTGCGCAGGTTCTCGGCCACCTGCACGCAGAGCTCGCGCGTGGGCACGAGGATGATGCCGCGCAGGCCCGGTTCGCCGCCGCAGAGGCGGTCGAGCATCGGCAGGCCGAAGGCGGCGGTCTTGCCGCTGCCGGTTTCGCCGAGGCCGATCAGTTCGGCGCCGGCCAGGATCTTGGGAATGGCATCCGCTTGGATGTCCGTCGGCGTTTCATAGCCGGCGGCGCGCACGCCGCGGAGGATGGGCTCCTTGAGCCCGAGGGAACTGAAACTCACGTAGAAGGATTCTCGAAGGCATCGCCGGGCAGGAAGGCCCGAGGACGCGGGAAACACAGGCGGAGGGAATGCCTCGCCGGACCGGACCGGTGTCGACCGATCGTGATCCGCCATGCAGGTTTGAACGGGCGTGGCATTCCGAACGTGTCGTGCTTCTGCACAACCTGCCCCTGCATCGGCGACGGCGCGCCTCGACTTGAGACGGGCCTCACGCGAGCCTGGGCGATTGGCTGGGCACGTTCAGGCACCCTTCCGACGGGCGAGGAGGATACGGCCGCAGGCCCGATGGCTCAAGGGGTAGCTGCCGGTGCCGCCGGTACCTGCTGGCCTGTGCACTGTGCGCCAAAGCCCCGGCGCCGGCAGCGGGTCCTCAAGTCGGTGATCGCTTCGAGCAGGCGCACCATGCGGAAGGGCTTCGCCAGCACCGCGTCCATGCCGGCGGTGAGGTAGGTGTCGAGCCGTTCGGCGACGACATCCGCGGTGACACCGAGGATCGGGATCCGGCGGTCGCGCACGGGCGACCGCGCCGCCCGGATCTTGGCGGCGACCAGGTCGCCGTTCATGCCCGGCATCTGCCCATCGAGCAGGACCAGATCGAAGTCCTGTTGTTCCAGGAGGGCCAGTGCCATCTCCCCACCATCGGCGGTCGTCACGATGCACGCGGCATGCCCCAGCATGCGCGAGGCAACGAGGCGGTTCTGCATGTTGTCGTCGACGACGAGCACCCTGAGACCAGCCAGGCCCGCGTGATCGATCGCCGCCGGGGCACTCGACGTGGTGCACGCCGCGGCGAGGGCCAGCAGCGCGAACGTGAAGACAGCACCCTGCCCGACTTCGCTGGTCAGCGTGATGTCGCCACCCATGAGCCGCGCCAGGCGGCGCGAAATGCTGAGGCCGAGGCCCGTGCCGCCCCGTTGGCAACCGAGCTCCGACAGCACCTGCTCGAATTCCTCGAACACGCGCTCGTGATGTTCCGGGGCGATCCCCATGCCCGAGTCGGCGACCTGCACGGTCACCGCGATGCGGTCGTCGGGCATCGCCTCGGTCGCGAGCTGCACGGTGATGTGCCCCATCGGCGTGAACTTGACGGCGTTGCCGATCAGGTTGTGCAGCACCTGGCGGATGCGCACGGGATCGCCGAGGACCGATGTCGACGCCAGCCCGCCGCAGACCACCTCGAGGGTGACACCTTTCTGTCCGGCGCGCGCACGGAAGATGTGGCCGGCCTCCTCGACGATGCGGCGCAGGTCGCAGGGCTCGCTGGCGAGCACGGTGTGTCCGGCCTCGATCTTGGCCATGTCGAGCACCGACTGGATGAGCTCCAGCAGCGTGTCGGCGCACACCACGATCGTGTCGGCGAGTTCGCGCTGGTCGTGGTCGAGCCCGGTCGCCCGCAGCAGCTCGAGCGAGCCGATCGCGCCGTTCAGCGGCGTGCGGATCTCGTGGCTCAGGCTGGCGAGGAACTGGCTCTTCCTGCGATTGGCGGCCTCGGCCTGCTCCTTGCTCGCCAACAATTCCTGCGTGCGTTCGTGCACGCGCCGCTCCAGGTCACGGTTGGCCGCCGCCACACCGTCCAGCAGTTCCGTCAACGCGGCGCCCTTCATCGCCACGAGCATCGACGCCGCCGGTTCCCCTACTGGACGTGCCGATGGCAGCGTCGATGGCATGGAGCGATCACCAGCGCACTAAGGGAGAACCCCAGCAGCGGCCCAGATCAGACGCCGAGGCGCCGCGACAGGTCCGTCTGCAACAGGCGCTCGGGATCGCACTGTTGCTTGAGTTCGCGGAACCGCGCTACGGCCGCGTCGCCGTGCACGCGCGCGAACGACGACTCGAGCAGCACGGCGTCCTTCGCGTAATAGAAGCGGCCGCCCGCTTCGAGCACGACCTCGGCCAGTTCCTGGCACAGGCGCCACAGCGACGCGCGTCGCTGCTTCCGGCTGCTGACTGCGAAGTCCATCGCGAGCGAATAGCCATCGACGGCGTGCGTCATGAGGAACGGATCGGGCCGATGGCGCTTCAACACGCCGAGGTACGGCACATGGCCGCTCGCATGGCAACGTTCGATGAGCGTGCGCAGCACGCGCGCGCCGTGCTGGTACGGCACGAACGGCTGGAACTGGATGAGTCCCCCTGGCTTCGTCATCCAATGCCAGCGCGGCACGTAGTCGAGCAGGAAGTGGAACGCGCCGTGCGTCTGCAGGTACGGCGAATGGCGTTCCTCGCGGTGGCCCGCGCGGAACTTCAGCCAGTTGACGAGCGCCACCTGACCGACGTGGACCGCACCCCACATGCCCGGCCACAGCCAGCTCTTCGGCACGACCCCGAACAGCGTGCTCGGCACGTCCTGCAGGGCCGGATCGAAGAAGCGCAGGCCTTCGGGGTCTTCTCCCGGTGCGAGCTGGTCGCCGCGGTGCATGAGGCCGCGGCCGAGACCAGCGCCCTTGCCGTGCAGGTCGAGCCAACCGACCAGGTAGTCGGCCTTGCCGCGCAGGTCCTCGAGGAGCTGCAGATTGTGTTCGAGGTCTTTGGCGACGATGCCGTGGATGCGCAGGCGGCCCGAGTGCACACGCTTGGTGTGGAGCTCGAGCTTCGTGAAGCAGCCGAGCATGCCGAAGCCCCCGATCGCGGCGTGGAACAGCGCCGGTTGCGACTCGCGCGAGCAATGCACGGTCTCGCCGCGCGGCGTCAGCAGGTCGAACGACTGCACACACTCACCGAAG
>JAYUCN010000735.1:0-3503 GCA_043740335.1 Planctomycetota bacterium | reverse complement strand
GATCGCCGGCCCGACGCTCAGCGCTACCTACGTGCCGACGCCCGCCGACCTCATCGACCTGCGCGCCGGCAACTGGTACGTGAACATCCACACGCCCGCCTTCGGGGGCGGCGAGATCCGCGGGCAACTCCTGCCGGCGATCCTGCCAACGACCTTCGGCGAAGGCTGCCTCGGCAGCAACCTCGTGCGGCCGCAGATCGGCGCCACCAGCTTCCCGTCGCTGGGCAGCAGCATGTCGGTCGACCTCTATGGGGCGGTGGCGGGCAGCATCACGTTGTTCGCGTTCGGCGGCAGTCGCGACCTTGTTTCGGGCGTCATTCCGCTGCCCATTGATCTCCCGGCCCTCGGCCTCGCCGCGCCCAAGTGCTTCCTCCTCGTCGATCCGGTCACGTTACTGGTCGTACTCGCGGATCCGCTCGGCTGCGCGAGTCTGCTGTTGAGCGTGCCGATGTCGCCTTCCCTGCGCGGTTCGAACTTCTATCCGCAGTGGTTCGTGCTCGACCCGCTCGCGAACCCGTCCGGGTTCGTCGCCAGCAGCGGGCTGACGCTGCTCATCCAGTAGGCAGTCAGTCGGCTGTCGATCGCCGACTGGGGTAGCAGCTACCTCGGTCGGGCTTGCCGAGCCGCAGTGGCGAACGCACCACGCTCTGGCACCAGCCTTGCCCTGCTCAACGCGATCGTATCGAGCCTGACAGGTTCCCGGCGAGCGCCACGCCTGGTGCTGGCTCATCCAGCCAGTAGTGCAGTGATCTTCGGGTGCTCCGCCAGGTGCCCCGTGCTCATGCCCGCGATCTCGCACACGTGCTCGCGCACCTTCGCCAAGAGCGCCTTCGGCAATTCCTTGCGCAGCGCGCCGAGCATGTGCGATGGAGCAAACACCGGGCACGTGGCAAGCGCGTGCGTGGCGACGGACTGCTGCAGCCAGGTGGCGAGTTCCCGCGCGAAGTGCGTGAGCTTCTCCTCGTGTTCGTTGCCGGGCGCCGCCATGCGTCCCGGCTGACCAAGACGCGTCGGTCGATGATGCTCGCCGGTCGTGAACGTCGTCGCGAGTTGGTCGACTTCGTCGACGTGCAGGCGACCGTGCTGGGTCGGCGTGCCGCGCAGCAAGCGCGCATGTTCACTGTCGGCGACGACGAACCACACTTCCTTGGCAATCGGCATGGGCACACTGTAGGTGCCAGCGACCCCGCGGAGGCAGGAATTGCCACGGCGCAGGGATATCCCGAGCAGCGTCCGGTGCCACGGCACCAAACACTCGGTGCTGCGCCGAGCGGGGCTGGTGGCATCGCGGCCGAGGTCGACGACCGCGGCGACCTGGGCGGTTCCATCACAGCAGCGGCCCGGCCCCCATGCCGACGTCGCTCACCTCGGTGAAGCTGGCGCCGAGCGTGAGCAGCAGTTCGTTGCTGCCGTCGGGGTCCATCACCTTGAGCTGGTGCAGCCCGCTGGCTCCGGGCGCTTCGAGCCACAGACTCGCGATGCGACCATCGGGCAACACGGTCGGCGAATTGTCGTTGACGAAGCGCGCCGCGATGAGCACCGCGTTGCCGCGGTTGGCGGGCAACCGCCAGACCTGTTCACCGCCCGTCCACTCGGCTTCGAACACGATGCTGCCGTCGGGTGCCGGTGCCGGCACACGCAGCGCTGGCGAGGGACCGAACCCCGGCGGCACGGCGCTGGCCTCGAGCAGCGTCTGGAACCCGTTGCCGTCGAGCATGACCTCGCACAGACGAGTGCCGGCCGCGCCGTACGGCTGCGGTCCGGCCTGGAACACCACGCGGCTGTTGTCAGCGGTCAGCACCGGCAGGTCGTGGAACGCGTACGGTGACGCCGCTGTCAGCAGGAAGGGACCGGTCCACGTGTTGCCCGCCCGGCGCACGACGAACAGATCGCGCGTGTGCGGCCCACCGCCGTCGACATAGACGATGGCGAGGCCGCCGGCGACTGCCTGCCCCATGCCGTCGCCATGGATCGTGGTGCCGTTGACCACGACCGTCTCCGCACGCGAGAAGTCCGAAGGGGCGATGCAGAGCCCGGCGTTGCCTTGACTGCCCGGTTCGAAACGTTCACTGCGGAACACGTACCAACTGCCGTCCGGCGAGACGGTGATCGGACCCTGATGGCGGCCCGGCAACGGCGCGATCGCGTCGAGCCGCGCGGTGAGGTCTTCGGGCAGAGCACCCGCGGTCGCTTCGATGCGCCACAGCCGATCGGCGGCCACGAACGTCACCTGCGCGCGGCCGCCGGCCGCGATCACGACCAGGGCGAAGTCGGCGGTGACCGTGGTGTTGTCGCCCACCGTCACTGGTTGCGTGCGCTGCTGGAAGCCAGCGGCGGCGACCGACAGCATGCGCTGGCCCGTGGGCACGTCGGCGAGCCGGAAGCGACCGTCCGGTCCAGTGGTTGCCGTGAGCCGCGGCTCGGCCAGTGTCACCGTCGCCGCGGCGATCGGTGCGCCGGAGCCGGACGTGGCGACCAGCCCCACAAGCACACCGCGGGGCCCGGCGGCGACCGGCGAGCCACCGCCCCCGCTGCTGCAAGCCAGCGGGAGCAAGACAAGGAGGAGGAGTAGGAGATTCGTCGACCTGGCGTGCGTGTGCGTCATGTTCTGGAAGTGGCCGGGAGGCTGGCCTCTCGTCGACTGCGCCACAGCCCGGTCACCGGACCGCCGACCGCGGCTGCCGAGTCCTGGAAAAGCGGCGAGCAAACGAATGGCCCCAAGGCGGCGTTGCAGCTTCCTCGGCACGGCTTGGTCCTGCGGCCCGATCGGCTAGAGTCGGGGGGTTCCTTCCCATCCATACCCTGGGGTCTCCATGCCGCGCCTCCTCACCGCTTCGCTGTCGTCGCTCGCCTTCCTCGCCCTGCTCGGCCCCGCCACCGCCCAGAACCTCGGCGTCGCCCTGAGTGCGCTGGTCGACGGCTACATCGAGGTCCCGCACAGCGCGCAGGTCGTGCCGCAGAGCGGCATCACCGTGGAAGCCTGGATCACCTACGACGACGCCACGTTGCCCCCGAGTTGGCACTATCCGACCATCGTGCGGCAGGGCATCAGCACAGGCGGTAGCGAAGACTACTTCCTGCGCGTCAATGCCGACAACATCGGCGCGCGCGTGCTGCGCTGGAAGATCGTCACGGCCACCAACTCGGTCAACGTGAACTGGACGTTCGCGCCGGGCCAGCTGAACACCTGGACGCACGTGGCCGCCACCTACGACGGTGCTGTGGCGGTGCTCTTCATCAATGGCGTGCAGGTCGCTTCGGGCGTCGGCAACGGCTTGCCGATCCGCGATGTCGGCAACGAAGTGCTGCGCATCGGCAAGGGCTCCGACATCGCCACGCCGATCGAAGTGTGGAACGGCCAGATCGACGAAGTGCGGCTGTGGCCGTTCGCGCGCACGCAGGCCGAGATCGCTGCCACCATGAACCAGGAGTTGTTCGGGGTACCGGGCCTGGTCTCGACCTGGAACTTGAACGGCGCCTTCATCGACACCAGTGGCGGCGGC
>JAYUCN010000734.1:0-8503 GCA_043740335.1 Planctomycetota bacterium | reverse complement strand
GAACCTCCTTCGGCTCGACAAACCTCAAGAGTTCGACCGAGTGCGTGGCGAGCAGGACTTGGACCGGCCCTGGTCCGATCTCTCCCTTCGACAGCTTGCGAAAGACGCGGACGAGTTCGCCCATCAGATACGGATGCAGTCCCCGCTCGGGTTCTTCGATGGCGATGACGTCGGGTGGCGGGGTCTGGTACGGCAGGAGAAGGAATGCGAGCACGAGGATCGATCCGTCGGACACCTGGTGCGGTTCGTACCAGACATTCGGTCGCCAACGGTCCTGGAACAGGATCCAGTGGTTGCCCCCGGATTGCGGACGCACGTCGACGTCCTTGTACATCGGCACGAGGTTGCAGAACTGGCGTGAGACATCCTCCCGTTCGCGCCGGGAAATGGTCGCGAATGTGTTGGCAAGGCCATTGCCGTCGATTGCAAGTCGGTGCATCGCGCTGACCTGATTCACAATCCGCAACTGGGTCAGGTCCAACTGAAGGAGTTGGCTCTCGACGAATGCCTGTGTGCCGCTCTGAGAAGCCGACAGCTGCCGTTCCTCTTCGGCTCCGTCCACTCGCCGTGCCACTACGCGAATCACGGCCTGTGCACTTCGTCCCCATCGGTCGGTGTCGCTGAAGCCCATGCTCGCGGCAAGCAGCGCAGAGAACACGCTGCTCTTGCCCGATGCGTTGGCGCCTACGAACACCGTGAGCGGCTCGAGGTCCAGCGTGACGTTCCGCAGGCAGCGGAAGTTCTCGATGTGCAGCTGCCGGATCATGGCGTCCAAGGCTACCACGCGTCGCCGGTGACGCCGAATGCCACTTCGCGTCGCGGCACTGCGGTCAGGCCCCGAACTGCCGCAGATGGTGGTCGAGGTGCTTCCACTGGAGCGCCTGCCATTCGTCAGTCGTGAGCCGGCCGAAGAACGGGTGCGGCAGCTTCGTGATGCCGCCGGGGCCGGCCTTGCCGAATCGACGCACGATGTCGAGCAGTGCCAGCTTCTCCTTCGCGAAGTCGCGCTGCCCCTCGATCTTGAACTCGGGCGCGGTCGGCAAGCCAGGCTTCCACGGCGCGGGAGCCAGCAGCTTCTTCTTGGCGAGGCGGCCGAACAGGAAGCCGATGAGGCTGCGCTTCAACGGCAGTTCCCCGGTCGCGACGCGCAGCGGCTGCTGGCAGTGCGCGAGCATCTGCGGCAGCGCCATCTTGCCCCATTGACGCTTGGCGTTCGGTTGGAGTCGCTCGATGCGAGCGAGGATCGCGGCGAGACCAGCTGGATCGAAGAGGGAGTCGGCCATGGTGGCAAGAGTGTCGACGCACGACAGGGCAGTCAATGCAGCGTGGTGCTGCGGTCGGCCCAGACCTCGATCAGGACGTACGGCCCCGGTTCAACCCCCACGCCGCGACTGCGCGCGAAGCGGTGCGCAGTCGTGATCGCGTGGTCGAACGAGTCGAACAGGCAGTACCGGTTTGCGCCACACTCGGTGGCCTTGCCGTTGCACGACGTCGGGGAGCACTCCAGACCTTGGCTGACAGTGCTGAGGTCGTAGCCGAGTCGTTCGAAGTGCGGCGGAATCGGATCAGGCCGGACGGGCTCGATCGCGAACGGTACTTCACCCCATTCCTCGAACTGCACAGGCAGCATGCGCACGGCCAAGCGCACGAACTCGTGAGTACGGTCCGCCGGGATCAGGCGATCGATCGCCGCCGGCGAATCGAAGAGCCCCAACTCATTGTGCAGCCAGGGATCGACGCACCACTCCGGCCAGACGTCGCCACAGGCGCTCGCGGTGCAGACGAACTCGACGCCGGCAGCGCGGGGCCAATCGGTGGGCCAGCAGGGTCGTCGCGCGAACCAGCCGACGAGCCGCATGTCCTCGGAGCGCCAAGCCATGCGCTACAGCTGGAACGCCGCGTCCGTCGGCCTGCAGACGCGCTTGAACTGCAGCGGCCGGCGCAGACCATCGACGCCAAACTCGCCCGCGGGCCGCGTCTTCGCCATCCACTCCTCGAACACCTCCATCGACTTCGCCGTGTCGACGAACACGTCGCCGTACCGGTCCCCCGGTTCGGCCGCCGTGACGACGACCTTCTGGTGCCAGCAGTGCATGCCGCTCACGGGATCGGGCTGCACGGGGAACGTCATGTTCTGGTGCACGCCGCCGCTGCTCCACCAGACCTTCTCGCTCTCCTTGTCCTTGCTCGCGAACGTCCCGACGTCCTTGATGCGGCGCATCAGGTACGCGGTGTCCGTCACCTTGCGCAGGTCGACGTCGTGCAGTTGCCAGTGATTGCCCGTCACCTGATCGCCCTTCACGGTCCAGCGTCCCATGTGGTGGCTGCAGGCGACGATGCCGGGGCGCACGCCTTCCGTCACCCAGACCGCGTTGCAGTAGTAGCCAGTGCGCGTGCTCACGCGCAGCAGATCGCCCATCTCGACCCCGATCCGCACAGCATCGCTCGGATGCATCCACACCGGGTTCGTGTTCGACAGCTCGGTGAGCCACTTGCTGTTCGCGGAACGCGTGTGGATGAGCGTCGGCAGCCGGAACGTGGCGACGAGCACCATCTCGTTCTTGCTGCGGTCGAGCTTTGCTTCGTCGATGTGGCTCTCGACATAGACGGGCGTGCTCAATTCAGGCCAGCCCCAGTCGACCATGGTCGGCGAGAACAACTCGAGCCTCTTGCTCGGCGTCGGGAAGCCGACGCGCGCCTTGCCGCCCGCGAACACACCGACGAGCTTGCCGCCCTTCGTCACCGCACCCCGTTCGCGATCGATCTCGTACGCACCGGCAGGCAGCTCCGCTTCGTGCGTCTTGTAGACCTGGTCCTGCACGAGGAAGCAGCCGTGCCGCCGCATGTAGTCGAGTGGCGTGAGGCCTTCCTTCGCGGCGGCCGCCGGCAACCCCGGCACCGAGTTCTCGAAGATCCAGCGGTAGTACTCCTCGATCGTGATGCGCTCGCCCCTGCGGTACGGCGACTCGAAGTGCTGCCGGATGCCGAGCGAACCATCGGGATCGACCTGCCACGACAGCGCGATCCAGAACTCGTCCTCCTCCCAGACCTCGCCGGGATTGCACTCGTAGGTCCACGTGACCTTCTTGCCCTGGCGCTCGGCGAGCACGCGGTGCACGGGTTGGCGGAAGCCGATCCACGTCGCCGCATGCGTCTCCTGCGACATGAGGTCGTGGCGTTCCGTCGCATGGCCCATGGGCAGCACGAAGTCGGCCCAGCGCGCGGTCTCGTTCCACGTCGGTGACAACACGGCGTGGCAGCCGACGAGCGCTTCGTCGGACAGCGCCTCGATCCACATGGCGCCATCGGGATTGGTCCAGACCGGGTTGTAGACGCGCGTGAAGTAGGTGTCGATGCGACCGCGTCCCGATTTCAGCAGGTGCGGCAGCAGGTAGCTGAGTTCGTGGTGCGCGAGCGGCCATTCGCGCGGGTAGAGCAGTTCGCTCCAGACGTCCTGCGGCCGCGGCTTGCTGAACGGCGACGGCACGAACTTGTTGGTGCCGGCCCCCGCGGTGCCGCCGAGCGAACCGACGGCGCCGACGAGCACGGACACGAACTGCAGGCACCGCGCCACAGCCCAGCCACCTTCGTTTCCGGCCGCCGCGTTGCGCCAGACGTGCGACGCGAAGGCGCTGCCGGCCTGCCCGATCTCGCGTCCGATCTGTTCGACGAGCGCAGCATCGAGGCCGCAAACCGTGGCGACATGCGCGGGCGTCGCGAACGCGTAGTCGGCGGCGAGGTCCTTCTGGAACGCGGCGAAGTCTTCGCGGCGCCCCTTCGCCTTCTGGTAGGCGCGCCAGTCGACCCAGTCGCGCACGAACGCCCAGTCCGTGAGGTTCTCACGCAGGATCACGTGCACGAACCCGAGCAGCATGAGCGCTTCGGTGCCCGGCCGCGGCGCCAGCCAGTAGTCGCCCATGCTCGCCGTGTTCGACAACCGGATGTCGCAGACGGCGAGTTTGCCGCCCTTCATCTTGCCGTCGATGATGCGCTGCGCGTGCGGGTTGAAGTAGTGGCCGGTCTCGAGGTGACTCGACAAGAGCAGCGTGAACTTCGCATTCTCGTAGTCGGGCGAGGGCCGGTCGTAGCCGCTCCACAGCGTGTAGCCGAGCCGCGCGGCGGCGCTGCAGACGTTGGTGTGCGAGTTGTGGCCATCGACGCCCCAGGCCTGCAGCACGCGCTCGACGTAGCCGTCGTGGCCGGGGCGGCCGACGTGGTACATGACCTCGGTCTTGCGTCCCTCGACGATGGCCTTCCTGATGCGGGCACCGAGCGTCTGCAACACCTCGTCCCAGGTCGTGCGTTCGAAGCGGCCGCTGCCGCGCGCACCGACCCGCTTCAGCGGATAGAGGATGCGCTCGGGATCGTGGACCTGGTTGATCGTCGCCGGGCCCTTCGCGCAATTGCGGCCGCGCGAGCCAGGGTGGTAGGGGTTGCCCTCGACCTTCTGGATCCTGCCATCTGCCTTGTCGACGTAGGCGATGAGCCCGCACGCGGCTTCGCAGTTGAAGCAGATCGTCGGCACCAGGGAGTACTGCCGCATCACGCGCCTGGGCCAGGCCTTGGCATCGAGTTCTTCCCAGTCGTCCCAGCGTTCGGGCGGCGGGAAGTTCTCGAGCGGCGTCGTGCGCAGCGTGGCGTGGTCCATGGTGGACGAGGGACGATAGGCGCGCGGAACGGGTGGGTCTACGGCGCTGGCTCGACGGCTGCGGATCCCGAGCGGTGCGTGCGTGCGTGCCGGTCCTACAGCGGGAATGCCGTCGCCCATGGGGGCCGGGTCAGCTCCTTGGGGCCGGGCGGCACGAACGGCGGCAACGACGGTGCACCAAGCGCTTCGCATGCTCGCGGCAAGCCCAGCTTGCAGGCGCGCTCCAACATGGCGTGTGCCTTCTGCTCGTCGCGCGCCGCACCGCGCCCGCCGGCGTAGAGATACGCGAGGTACCAGCAGCTTTCGGCGTCGCCGGCCGCGGCCTCCTTCGCGAGCACGGCTTCTACTCCGTCGAGATCGAACAACTGCCCGGCGGGCCCGAGAGCCATGCGAGCGATGCCCTTCTGCGCGAACGCGTGCGCAGGCCCGCACTCCCGGTACAGCTTCAGCGCGCGTCCCAGATCCTGTGGTACGCTGCGCCCGGTCTCGTGCGCGTAGCCGAGCAGGAAGGCGCTGGTTTCCCGCGTCGCTGCGGCCGCATCCTGCTTGACGCGGTTCCATGCGAACTCCAGGTCCGGCGCCGATGGGGCCGCACCGAGAAACAGGAAGTCGATCAGGAGATTCTGGCTGGCATGGGTGCTCTCGAGCGAGGCCCCGAGCCCGAACCACGAGACGGCATCGACGCGCTCACTCGGCACGTGGGTCTGCGTGATGACGATGCCGAACTCGTTGGCCGCCTCGCCGGAGTCCTTGCCGGCCATCCGCAGGGCCTGGGACTTGGCGAGGATCTTCAACTTGCGGTCCGCTTGTGGCTTGCCCTCCGCGCGCGCGCGCTTCCAGAAGGCAATCGAGTTGCCGGCGTTCGGCCCCGGCAGGTAGTGGGTAGAGAGCAGCGTGAAAAAGACCAGAGACCACATCGACATGTGCAGCAGGTTCAGGCGCCGTGGCGTCAGTGCGGACTCCCAGCGCTGGTTCAGTCGGCCGGCCCAGCCGCTGCGCGCAATGCGGTCGAGCCGTCGCACGGCGAGGTTCAAGATCGGCACGGGGAACAGCTTCGCGAACAACTCGAGATCGAGCCAGAGACCGAGCTGATCGTACATGACGACGTAGCCGAGACCGTAGCCGGCGCCGAACAGCGTCCGACCCAGGTTGGTGCGCGGGGACGTCGACGGGTCCGTCATCAACAAGTGCAGGCCGAGGAAGCCCGCGGCCGGCAGGTTCGACCCCACGAACATGTAGACGCCGGTTGCCCACGTGTAGCCGAGGTTGAGGCCCACGACCACGACCGCCGCCGCGAACGTCATCAGCGTGACGGCGAAGAAGTGCTGCACGACGAGGCCGAGGCAGAACAGGACGAGAAAGATGTGCGGGGGGCCGTCGATGGTCGTCGCCAGCGGCCGCGCCATCGTCAGCTCATCGGTCGTGCCCGTGGCGATCAGCGCGAGCGCGGTCACGAACAGCCCGAACCCCGACGGGTTGAAGATGTGCGTGGTCCGACCGTCCTTCCGCCACTTCAGGAACTCCTTGCCCAGCAGGCCCACGGTGATCATCGCGAACTGCAACACGAACCACTGGTCGACAAACCAGATGAACAGGTTCGTGCTGAGCACGATCGGCACCGGTCCGGACGTCAGGCGCCAGCACCGGCCGCGCGACCAGGCGAACAGCGCATCGAACGCGAAGATGAAGACGAACTGGCCGAGGATCAGCGGCACCTGCGCATAGATCGGGCTCCAGAACCAGCCCCAGTAGGCGTAGAGACACGACTGCACGCACGCCTGGATGTAGTGCTGGCGCACGGGCGGCACGAACTCGACAAGTAGCGGGCGGCCCGCTCGCGCGGCGATCCGCCAGAGCGCCACCTGCCACAGCAGCATCCCGGTGCCGACGCCGGCGAACGCCCAGGTGACGTGCGCGTCCTGTTGCACGCGCGGTAGCAGGAGGAAGCCGAAGAACGCGACGATCAACAAGACCGGCAGCCGGGCCAACCGTGAGTTCGCTCCAGAGCGACCAGCGGAGGACACCGCCGCCGGTGACGGTCGGGAGGTGTGCGGGCTCGCGCCGGACGAAGCGTTCTGCATTTCGCGCGGCATCCTAACGAGCGAGCTGCGATGGTGGACGCAACCTGCGGTCATTCGCGCCAGGGCCTGGCGACGGCGTGCCGGTGTTCGAGCTGATGCGGACGTCGCCCCGCAGGTTGTCTGGGTATCTTCTGGCGGCCCATGCTCCGCACGCTGCGTTCGCCGCTTGCCGTTGCCGCGCTGATCGCCCTGCTCGCGGCGGCGGTCTACTGGCCCGTCGTCGACTGCGGCTTCGTCTGGGACGACGACGACTACGTGACGCAGAACCCGGTGCTGCGCACGCTCGGCGGCTTCTATTGCATCTGGTTCGAGCCGCGCTCGCTGCCCCAGTACTACCCGCTCGTGCACACGACGTTCTGGCTCGAGTACCGTCTGTGGGGCACGGCACCGCTCGGCTACCACGTCGTCAACGTGGTGCTGCACGCGGGCTCGGCATGGTTGCTGTGGCGACTACTGGAGCAGCTCGCGATCCCGGGGGCCCTGTTCGCCGCGCTGTGGTTCCTCGTGCACCCCGTGCACGTCGAGTCGGTGGCGTGGGTCACCGAGCGCAAGAACGTGCTGTCGCTCGTCTGCTACCTCGCGGCAGCACGGAGCTGGTTCTGCTGGCACGATGGCGGCACGCGCCGGCACTGGTGGATCGCGTCGCTGTGGTTCGTCGCGGCCCTGCTGAGCAAGACCGTGACGGCGTCGTTGCCGGCCGCGCTCGGCGTCGTGCTGTGGTGGCGCGACGGTCGGCTGACGCGACGGGCCCTGACCGGGGCGCTGCCATGGCTCGTGCTCGGAGCCGCGTTCGGCTGGTTCACGGTGCACCTCGAGGCAACCCACGTCGGGGCAGCCGATGCCCCCTGGCAGCTCGTGGGCTCGGAACGCCTGCTCGTGGCGGGGCGGGCGGTCTGGTTCTACCTCGGCAGCCTGCTGTGGCCGTTCGGGCTCTGCTTCAACTATCCGCGGTGGGAACTCGACGTGACGTCGCTCCTGCAGTGGGTGGCGCCGGTCGCGACGCTGCTCGTCGTCGGCCTCGCCTTGCTCCTGCACCGGCGTCTCGGTCGCGCACCCGCTGCCGTGCTGCTCGTGTTCATCGGCACGCTCGTGCCCGCACTCGGGTTCTTCGACGTGTTTCCGTTCCGCTACTCGTTCGTCGCGGATCACTTCCAGTACCACGCGAGCCTCGCCATCCTCGTCGGTGGCAGTGCGCTCGCTGTGCCGCTCGTCGCCCGAATCGGCCACGCACTTGGCTCGGGGCTTGGCGCAATGGTGGTCGTGTGCCTCGCGATCGTCGCTCACCTGCAGGTGCCCCAGTACCGCGACTTCGAGACGCTGTGGAGGCAACGCTGGCGCGCAATCCGCGGTCGTCGCTCGCGCTCGGCAACCTCGGTGCACTCGCCAACCTCCGCGGCGACACCGCGGTCGCGCGCGACTACCTCGAACGTTGCCTGCAACTCGATCCCGCGAGCTACGAGGCGCTCACCAACCTCGGCGTGCTGGCCCACCGCGAACGTGACTTGAAGAAGGCGCGGCGCCATTACGAAGCCGCGCTGCAGTGGAAGCCCGACCAACCGAATGCGCTCAACAACCTCGCCGTGCTGGAACTCGACGAGGGGAGGCTCGACGAGGCCCTGGCCCTGGCCGAGCGCGCGGTGCGGCTGGACCCCGACTACTTCGACGGTCGCACGACGCTCGGCAATGTCCTGGTGGCGTGCAAGCATTGGGAACGTGCTCTCGTGCAGCTCGATTGGGTGCTGCAGCGAACGCCAGGGGCGATCGAGTCGCGGCG
>JAYUCN010000733.1:0-8518 GCA_043740335.1 Planctomycetota bacterium | reverse complement strand
CGGTGCTGGTCCTGGAGCACTGATTCCTGGAATCTGGCCGCGGCGCGCCGGCCTGCGGCCTGTGAGGCTCTTGCATGCGCAGGGAGGACCGCTACTCTCCTCCGCCCTCCCATCGCGACCCCGAGGGGCCGCAGCTAGAGCCATGGCCAAGCCCAAGAAGAAGAAAGAGATCGTGTTCCTCGTCTGCGAGGAGACCGGTGATCGCAACTACACGATCATGAAGAAGCCCGGCACCACCAAGCTGGAACTGTCCAAGTACAGCCCGCGCCTGCGCAAGCACACCAAGCACGTCGAGAAGAAGAAGTAGGCCAGCTCGGTGGTCGGCTGCCGGCTACCGCGGCAGCGGTGCCGGCTGTGAAGACTGACCGCCAGGCAGGCTGCGCGCGAGGATCGACGCGAGCGTCTGTCGGCTCGATTCGGAGAGGGGCAGCACGCGCAGTCGCTGCCCGACGCGGTCGATCGCGTTGGTGTTGCCGCCCGCCTCGAGGTTCTGCAGGGCCAGGACCACGGCACCGAGGCGGATCGGATCCTGCGCGACCGCGGGGTCGTCGAGGATCTGCTGCAGCGCACGTTCGCCGAGTTCGGCCTGCGGCTTGGTCGTCAGCGCGAACACTGCCTGCAGACGAACATCCGGCGACGGGTCGTTCTGGAGCGCGAGCTGGGCGAGCTCGAGGCCGAGCGCCGACGGGGTCATGGCGATGCCCGTGATCAGGTCGCTGCGAACCCCGGGCTGCGTGTTGCTGGCGAGCAGTTCCCGATAGCTGTCCGCCACCACGTCCGGCGCGCGATACGCGAGCACGAGGTAGGCGCCCGGCGCCCGGGGCAGGATGGGAGCCAGTTCGCGCAGCACCTGGAGGGCGTCCCCCGGTGGCAGCTCGCGCGCGGCGAGGCCGGCGACTTCGCTGGCGACGGTCTGGTCATTGCGTTCGCGCAGCCAGCTCATGACGAGGCTGCGGTAGCGCGGGTCGGCGAGCAACTGGCGGCAGGCGGCCGTGCGCTGGCTCGGATCCGCATCCGCCAGCAACAAGATGGCGAGCCGCGAGAGTTCCTCGGAAGACCGTTCGCCCGCCTTCTGCAGATTGTCCCACAAGGTCAGCAGGAGCTGGGTCGCGATCGAGCGCGAGAACGTCTCGGCGCCGGCGAGGCGAATGAGTTGGAGCACGCCCGGTTCGTGCACGAGGCGGAGGTACGGTCGATCGACGAGCACTTCGGCACCGGTGTCGGCGATGGCGGGTGCCTGGGGCATGACGTCGAGCAGCGATTGCACGAGCGGGTCGATGCGCGACCGATCCGCGGCGGCGTTGGCGGCGGTGTGGCGCCGCGCGCATGCCGTTGCGAGCACGAGCTTCAGCACGATGCGGCGCCCGTGGTCGCGGGGATCCACCGTCGGATCCGGCAAGCCCGCCAACATGGCGAGGCCGTGCTCACCCGCGTCCGGGAAGCGCTCCATGAGTTCGCTGAAGAGCGTGCGCGCCTCCTGGTCCGAGGACCTGGCCGCGTCGATCTCGTCCTGTTGGGCGAACTCGGCGGTTCGCACACCGACGGACACGAGCTGTTCGATCAGATCTTCGAAGCTCGCTGCGGGTGTCGCGGGCGGCTGGGTGTCACTCACCCGCTCGCGCATGAGCGGCTGGGTGCTGTCGGCCACGTGCGCCTCGGCGGCGATCGGTGCTGGGTGCAGGGTAGGCGGCTGGTCCGTGCCACCGCTGGCGACCGCGGGATTCGGACCGGGCCACGTCGTCGCGACGACGATGGTCGCAGCCAGGGCAAGGATGAGAGCGGAAACCAGACGGGCCCCGAGGGGGCGCCGTCTGGACAGGGTTGGCTTCAGCATGGGTTCCTCCGTGGTATGGCGGCCACGGCGGCTCCATTGCGCGCCGCGGCCAATCCCTAGTGGTCGACCGGGGGCATCCCTACGGCTAGGGATTGCAGCCAACGGTCACCAGGTGCCCGACCGCACCGATGGTGACAGTCTTGTCGAGCACGCACGTCGTGCCGATCGGGATGATGACGAACCAATCGGTCGTGCACACGAAGCTCGCCATGGTGACCGGCGACGGCGCGCCCATCGGCACCACCTTGGTCTCGGCTTCCGAGGGCGCCGCGATCTCGTACGGCGGCGTGTAGATCACGAACAGCGGGCAGCCGTTCTGCGGCGTGCCGACCTGCACGCCGCCGATCTGGTAGCTGAACCCACCGCAGTTCTGCAGTGGTCCGATGGTCACATCAGCCGGCACGTTCTTCGTGCGCTCCTTCGGGCAGTTGTCCTGGGCCAGCAGTGGCATGGCAGGGAAGGTGGCGAGGGTCATCGCCAGCAGGAATCGCATGTTCATTTGAACTCTCCTGGGTTTGGGCGCGTTGGCGCCCGTGCTGCGGGCCACGAAGCCAGCGACGAAACCCGGCCCGCTGCGTCTCGTCACTTCTGCGGCATGAGTGACGCGGAAACCGCAACGGGTGCAGGAGAGCCGGAAAAATGCGGGCGCCGGTGCACAGTTGGCGACGTTGCAGTCCTCCCGTTGCGCCCCGCGTCTTCGCGGACTTGCGGCTACCGACGGCTGTCGACGAACGCGAACGCAGGCAGTTGGTCGAGCGCGTAGGCCTTCAACGCCAGCTCATCGATTCTCCCAAAGTCACGTTTGCGGAATGCGGCTGCAAGCGCCTTCGCGAGTCTGCAAGGGATGTCCTTCGGTTGCGGCACCCGGATCCGCCGCAGGTACTGCGCCTGGAATCGCAGGTAGCCACCGCGCATCTTGACCGCGTACGACCACACGAAGAAGAGCGCTATCCGTGAGCTGAGGAGCGCCCCGAGCACTTCCATGTCCCACGACTCGGAGGTCACGAAGTAGAGGTTGTGATGCGGATGAAAGCGGCCGGTGTCCAACACGACCTCGTTGGAGCCTGCGATGTCCGGAATCAGGAGCTTCGGCTTCGACACGAGCGACGGGTACACGCGATCGATGGTGCGAAACCATGCGTGCGGGTTCGACTTGGAAACATGCCTCGCCCGGATGGCTGAGTCATGCTCGGCGAGGTAGCGCGACAGACGCGGGTACTTGCGCAGATCCACGACCGCTCCTCCGTCTCGGAAGGCATTGAGAACGAAGCGCCGGGCATCACGGATCTCGCCCTTCTCAATGTCCGCGCGCATGACCAGCGGCACGAGTCGATCGGGCTCGATGTCGGCGTCCTCGCCAACGATGTAGACCTTGTCGTTGCCGGTCGCGACGCCGATGCCACGCGCCAAGCCGTGGCACAGGCGCGTTCGACCTGAGCCGCGGCCCCCTACTTGTCCGCCGGCTTGCTCGCGTCCTTCTTCGCCTCGGCAGGCTTTGCCGACATCACGTCCACCGCGTCCTTGCCCGACAGCGCGGCGCCGACGAACTGCAGCGACACCGCGACGCTGTCGTTCATCGTCGGACTCCCCCACGCGTGGCCACCGTCTTCGACCTTGCGGAAGAGGTGCTTGAAGCCCGCCTCGGTCATGACCTTGCTGAGCAGCTCGTTCGGTTCGCAGAAGCCGTAGTTGTCGTCGGTGCCGGCGTCGAAGTAGATCTGCAGACCCTTCAGGTCGGCGGGCTTCTTCGTGGCGACGATGCCGAGCGGCATGTGGGCGGCCCACTTGTCCTTGTCGATCGGGTCGCCGAGTTCCTTGGCGATGCCGCCGCGCAGTTGGCGTTGCACGATCGATTCGTTGGTCCCGGCGAGATCGGCCGGATCGGCCGGCAGGATCGCAGCGGAGTGAACCGCGACGGCGCCGAACACCTCAGGGTGGCGCATCGCGATCTTCAACGCCCCGAAACCGCCAGCACTCACGCCCATGACGCCGCGTTGCTTGCGATCGCTCGAGAGGCGGTACTTCTTCTGCAGGTGGTCGAGGAGGTCGCCGACGATCAGGTCTTCGGTGTCGCACTGCGCCTCGCCGTTCATGTAGATCGTGCGGACGCGTCGTCCTGGCGCGCGGAACACGACCAACGCCAATGCTGGCAGCTTCTCTTCGCCGCGCAGGCGATCGAGCACCGCCGCACCACCGCGGTCCTGGAACTCGTCGGGGCCGCCGAAGCCGGGCAGCCAGAGGATCCATGGGTACTGCTTGTCCTTGTTGGCTTCGTCGGCATGGCCCTTCGGCAGGTAGATCGAGTAACCGGCTTCGCCTTCGCGCACCTTGTTGCTCGTCAGCGTGCCGGATTCGAACGTGAAGTGCTGCAGCGTCGGTGCGGCACGCTCGCGCGGTCCGCGATCGCCGCGTTGCGCGGGGAGGGCAGCGACCAGAAGGAGTGCGCAGCAGACACGGATCGGGAGGTTTGTCATGCGGGTCGGTGGGTGATGGGGAGCAGAGTCTCGGCGCGCCCCGTGCCTTGCACAACTTCATCCTGCGAGGTTGGCGCAGCAGGACAATGCTGTTACTGCGGCCGGCGCCAGCGGGTTCTGGGCCGGGACCGGCGCAAGGAGACCAGCGTGCGCGAGTCATCGAATCGCGCGAGGCGACATAGTCTCGCGGCCGGGCTGGACAGACGCGCTATCCTCCGCACGACTCATGGCCACGATCCAAGAATTGGAAGCGCTGCTGTCGACGCCGTCCGGCCCGATGCGCACGGTCATCTTCGCACCGACGGGCAGCGGGCGACATCCAGGCATCGTGCTCTCGTCCGAGATCTTCCAGATCAGCGCACCGATCCGGCGCAGTGCGGCCTTCCTGGCCGGTCACGGCTTGGTGGTGGCCGTGCCCGAGGTCTACCACGACCTCGAGCCGTGCGGTTGCGTGCTGCCCTACGATCAGGCTGGTGCCGAACGTGGTAACGCGCACAAGCTGGCGCGCCCGATCGCGGCCTTCGACGCCGACGCGCGCGCCGTGCTCGACCATCTGCGGGGCCTGCCCTCGTGCACGGGGCGCCTCGGTGCCATCGGCATCTGCCTTGGCGGTCACCTCGCGTTTCGCGCGGCGCTGCAACCGGACGTGCTGGCGACCGCCTGCTGCTATGCGACCGACATCCATAAGGGCAGCCTCGGCAAGGGCGGCGACGACACTCTTGCGCGCATGGGCGACGTGCGCGGCGAGATGCTCATGATCTGGGGCCGTCAGGATCCGCACATTCCCGATGCTGGGCGGCGCCTCATCTACGAACGCATGACTGCCGCTGGCATCTCGTTCACGTGGCACGAATGGAACGGCGCCCACGCGTTCCTGCGCGACGAGAACAGCGGCGGTCGCTACGACCCGGCGCTGGCGCGGCTGTGCTGGGACCTGATCCTCGAGCTGTTCCTGCGTCGGCTGAAGGAGTGATCGACGACCGGCGGCGTCATCGCGAAACGGCTGGTCGGTCAGTAACCAACCGTGATCGCGAGCCCTGGCGTCAGAGCAACCCCGAGGGCGCTCGTGGCATCGAGCAGGGCCGCCTGCGCCACGAATGCAAAGCCGTGCAGCGCGAGCGGGATCGAGGCCGTCACCGTGGCGATGCCGACACTGTCGGTGTGGCTGAACATCAGCTGGTCCTGGTTGGCGAGGTAGGTCACACAGCCGTTGCCGATCGGCATGGTGCCGGCCGCGTACGCGAAGCCGAACAGGCACGGCGTGTCCGGCTGCGCCGCGTGCAGTTCGCCGGAGAACACCGCGGCTCCCGCTTCGGGTGCCCCCATGACGAGCTGTGGGATCGGCTGCGAGCCAGCGCAACCTGGGCCGAGCGTCGTCACACTCGCAGGCGAATTGGCATCGAGGGCCCACACGTCGCACGTCGCCGCGTACGCCGTCGGCGTTTCCTGGCGGTGGCCGCCGATCACGAGCAGCTGTTGCTGTTGCGGGTCGAAGACGAATCCGCAGTAGGACCGCCGCGTCGGCGCATGGGCGAGGATCCGCTGCGACCAGTTGATGCCGTTCCACTCCCACAGGTCGTTGTAGTACGTCGGTGGTGTGCCGGTGCTGGTGCGGCCGCCGAACAAGACCACGCGCTGCCGGGCCTGGTCGTAGGTGACGTTGAATTCGACGCGCTCCGACGGACCGCCCGTGGCCACGTGCTGCGTCCAACTGGTGCCGTCCCACACCGCCGTGTGCACGTTCGTGCCCTGCCACAGGAACTGCACGATCGAGTTCTGCGCGAGGTCATAGACCGCCTGCGCATCGTCGGTCGTGGACCACGGCGCCCCTGGCCCGGGTGCGACCGAGGTCCACACGACACCGTCCCATTCCCACAGGCCGCCGGCCCCGCAGCTCGCCATCACACGACCGCGACCCGAGTGGAAGTCCAGGCGGGCGACGCAAGGCAGGAAAGCCAGCGCCGGTAGTGTCCACGTTGCGCCATCCCACTCCATCGTGGCGATGCCGGTCGTCATCGGGCCGAGGGCTACGGCCCGCGACCGTTGCACGTCGAAGGCGACACGCGGTGCGACCAGCGGCAGCGGGTTGTTGCCGCGCGACCAGCGCGCACCGTCCCACTCGATCCAGCCGTCGGGCGGCCAGGCGAACGCGACGACGGCGAGGCGATTGTTGTCGAAGTAGGCGTTGGTGGGACGATCCTGGCCGAGCAGCGGCGAATGCGACAGCCAGGTCGTGCCATCCCAGATCGTGGTGTCGGTGCCGGAATTGATGGTGCCGAAGCCGCCGACACAGAACAGCAGGTTCCGCGCCGGATCGTGCGCAATCACGTGATCGCGTCGCGGCGGCACTCCGGTCGCCGCGAGCTGGTTCCACGACGACCCGTTCCAGGTCCACAGGTCGGTCGGCATGGCACCCGTGCCACCGCCACTCCCGCCGTGCAGCACTACGGCCCCGAGTTGGGCGATGAAGGCCAAGGCAGTCTGGAAGCGCGGCGGGGGCGGCTGCGTCGGCGTCACGGAGGACCAGGTGGTGCCGTCCCACTCATACATGAAGGTGATTCCTGTCAGACCCATGTAGGCGACGACGCGTTGCCGCACGGGATCGCTGGCCATGGCGAACAGGCCGCTGCTGAACGGCGGCATCGCAGTGCTCGCCCAGGTCGTGCCGTCATAGTGCCAAGTGCCCGTGGGTCCGCCTGGCGTGACGCCACCAGCGAGCATCAGTCGATTAGTGGCGTAGTCGAAGCCGAGCCAACTGGGCAGTTGCGGCGGCGGACTCACGACCGGACTCTGCTGCACCCAGTCGATCCCGTCGTACTCCCAGGTGTCGTTCCGCAAGACACCCGGTGCTGCGTAGTTGATCTGCGTGGTGCCGCCGAACAGCACGACGCGGCGGCGCACCGGATCGAAGGCGAGCGCGAAGCTGGACCGCGGTGGCGGCGAGTTGGCCGTCTGCCTGGCCGACCAGTCGTCGTCGATCCACTCGAACGTGCGCAGGAACGACTCCCAGCCAGAGCCATCGACCAGCACCATGCGTTCGCGGAACGTATCGAACGCAAGCCGCTGCGTGCTCGCTGCGATTGGGCCGGGCAGGCGGTGCCAGTCAGGCGTCTGGGCCAGCATCGGCAGGGCGAGGAGCGCGGCGATGCAGGTGGCGAGGAACGGGCGGGGCTGCACGAGCGAGACACTACCGTTTGCGAGTCGCTCTTGCCCGAGGGCATTGGGTTGGCCAACGCTGCTGGGCGCGATCAGCTCGAACTGGTGTGCCGTTGGCGCCTCGGTGCAGTCGGCCTCGGGCTGCGCCTCGAGCGCGCGTTCAAGCGGCTGCCGAAGGTGCACAAGGAACGGTTGGTCGAAGCACCGCGGCGATGGCGTGTAGCTGGTCGGAGGAGGCGGCGTGCCGAACGAGTTTTCACGGGATTCTTCGCGAATCAGGGGTTGCCCGTGCCACTGGGGCGAGGACTCGATGACCAACCCCCATGACAACCTGTTCCACTACACCTTCGGCAAGCCGCGGCATGCCGAGGGCTGGTTGAGGTCTGTACTGCCCGTACAGTTGAGCGCGGTGGTGGCCTGGGAGACGCTGCGGCAGGGCCCCGAACGCATCGATGGCCACGACCTGCGGTTGCACGTCGCCGACGTGGTGCACTTCGCGGAGCTGATCACGGAGGTGGGTCTGGGGTTCCTGCTCGAACACTGGAGCTCGACCGAAGGGCCACTGCGCCACCAGGTGCTCCGCAACGCCGTGCACCTCTCTGCCTCGGGACGCCTGCTGCTTGCCCTCGTGTGCTACCACGGGGAACAGGCCTGGACCGGCGTCGGTCCGTGGGACTCGGCACTGCGCGGGCTCGAACCGGATGCCGCGCGCTCGCTCGCCGATGCCCAGGCGCGCGTCGGACTGTTCGTCGACGACCTGACGCGCTACAGCGAAGAGGAGCTGCGCCGGCCCCTGCTGACGGCACTCGCGCAACTGACCCATCTGTGCCTGCGGTTCCTGAGGTTCTGCACCGTCGAGCAGGCTCTCGATGCGATCGAGCGGTGGGGAGATCTGCTGTGCCTGGTCGATCGCGACACGGGACCGGGGTCAGGGGTGGAAGCCATCGAACGGATCTCGTGCTACTTTCTCCGCGTCACCGAGATCCCACCGGAGGTTCTGCACGCGGCCTTCGAGAGAATCCTGCAACGACCCGAGGACACGATCATGAGCACT
>JAYUCN010000732.1:0-3509 GCA_043740335.1 Planctomycetota bacterium | reverse complement strand
GCTCGTGACGGGATCCCACGTGGCGATGTTGTTCACCACTGTGGTGCCCGCGACGCGGAACTGACCGCCGACAACCAGGACCGGTGTGGTCGGGCCGGCACCATCGGGGTCCCACATCGTGGTCGCGAAGACATCGCCATCGACCCCCGGCAACCCTCCGCCAGGCAGCCATACGTTCGCGCATTGCGCGAGCACTCCGGGCGCGTCCACGAGTGTCGCCGCCAGAGCAAGGAACAGTGGGACCATGCCGGAGGCGGCGATGCGGGCGCTCATCATCTGCGACCTTCTGCCTTCGACGTGGATTGGTGTTGGTCCCTTCGTGCACGCAACGCGAACGTCGAGGCAACCATGCTCGTGCAAGTCGGAGAGCACGTCAAGCCGCGACACCTCGTCTCACGTCACTCGCTCAAAACGAACCGATCGTGAGGCTCAGCGCGTTCGAGCTCGTGAACGCAACGATGGCGCCGAGCGCGTCGAGTTCGACGGGCACGACCTGCTGGTGCAGCGTCTGACCCGCGAGCGCGACAGTGTCCGGAATGGCGATCTGCGTCTGCACGCTGCCGGCCGTCGGCAGGTAGAGGTCGAGCAGGTCGGGGCTCACGAGCAGCGTGCAACCCGGCACGCCTTGCGACAGGAGTGCTGACAGCGGGATCGAGACCTGGGCGAGTCCGCGCACGCCGATCGCGATTGAAATCGCGGGGAACCCGATCGCCGTCGAACGGAACGTCGACCCGGTCCACGGCAAGCCGTTGGCGGTCAACGCGACGAGCCCGGCCGAACCCGTGCAACCAGCGCCGTAGGGCACGGCAGCCGCGGGGCACGAAGTGACGAGGCGGACGAGGTATGGAGACACGAGGCCGTCGACCACGAGGAAGTCGCCGCCTGCCACGACGTCGCCGGCCGCACGCGCGGCGAGTGCCGCCACGGGGCCGTTGGTGCCGGCACCCAGAGCGGACCAGGACGAACCGTTCCAGCGCGCGACGTGATTGGCGTTCACAACCCCGGCCGTCGTGAAGGTGCCGCCGACCAACAGGTCGCCATCGGGCAGGACGAGCATCGCATCGACGCTGCCCGCCACACCAACACCGAAGGGCAACCACGCAGCACCGTTCCAGCGCGCGATCCCGTTCGCAGTCACGCCGCCAGCAGTCGTGAACGAACCGCCCGCGACGAGTTCGCCGTTGCTCAGCGTGCAGAAGCAAGCGACGGCGCCATTCATGCCGGTGCCGAGGGCCGACCACGAGGAACCGTTCCACCGCGCGATGTTGTTCGCACTGCCGCCACCCGCGGTCGTGAACGCACCGCCGACGACGAGCTCGCCGTTGCTCAAGGTGACGAATGCGGCAACGGTCGGCAGACCGATCGGACCAGCACCCAACCCCGAGCCGAGGGCGGACCACGCAGAACCGTTCCATCGACTCACGCCGAAGCTGTCACCGCCCGCGATCACGTCGCCATTCGCCAGCGTCGTCAAGGCGCGCACCGCGAAGCTCAGCATCGGCGTGGGTGGTCCACCGCCGAGTGCCGACCACGAGGAGCCGTTCCAGCGCGCGACCCGGCGGGCCATCACGCCGCCCGCACTCTGGAACAGGCCGCCTGCCACCACGTCGCCGTTCGGCAACGTCGTCAGCGCCAACACGGGACCGTTCACGCCCGTGCCGAGGCTCGACCAAGAGGCACCGTCCCACCGCGCGACGCAGATCGCGGTGACACCTTCGACCACTGTGAAGACACCGCCGGCGACGAGGTCCCCGTTCGGCAGCGTCGTGAGTGCGAACACCGGTCCATCCGCGCCGGCACCGAGCGCCGACCAGGAACCGTTCCAGCGCGCGACGCTGCGCGCACTGACACCGCCGGCCAGCAAGAAGCTGCCGCCGACGACGAGCTCGCCGTTGGCGAGAGCTGTGATCGACAGGACGCCGGGGCCCGTGGGTCCGCTCGTGCCAGCGCCGAGTGCCGCCCACGACGAGCCGTTCCAGCTCGCGATGCCGTTCGCACTCGAGCCTCCGGCATTCGTGAACGACCCGCCTGCGATCAAGCTGCCGCCGGGTTGTGACGCGAGCGTCTGCACGCGCGCGTCCGTGCCGATGCCGAGGGGGAACCACGCGGCTCCGTTCCAGCGCGCGATGTTGTTCACGGTCACGCCGCCCGCGGTGACGAACTGGCCACCCGCGATGAGTTCGCCTGTGGGCAACGCGAGCAGCGCCGAGACCGGACCGTTCACGCCCGCGGCAAGCGGAGCCCAGCTCGAACCGTTCCAACGCGCGATGCGGTTCGCGGGCATGCCGCCGGCAGTCAGAAAGCCACCGCCCGCGACGAGGTCGCCGTTGGCGAGCCGGCAGAGAGCGCTCACCGTGTCGCCAACACCGCCGCCGAGAGGCGACCAGGTGATGCCGTTCCAACGCGCGACATGGAAGGGCACGCTCGCGAACGTGATGAACCCACCCGCGACGAGATCACCGTTGGCGAGCGTCGTGAGCGCTTCGACGCCGAACCCGTCGAGGCCGGTGCCGAGTGCGGACCATGAGCCGTGCCAACGCGCGACGTGGTTCACGCTGAGGCCACCCGCGGTCGCGAACGAGCCAGCGACGACGAGGTCGCCGTTGGCCAGCGTGGTCAGCGCCGACACCGGCCCGTCGACGCCGGAGCCGAGTGCGGACCACACGCCGGTGATCGGGTCGAAGGTCGCGATGCAGTTCGCGATGGCGTTGCCGGCCACGGTGAAGTCGCCCCCGACGACAACGACGGCGGGACTCGGGCCCGGGCCATCGGGGTCCCAGGTGGTGACGGCAGCGACGGTGCCGTTGGTGCCGGGCAAGGTCCCTTGCGGCAGCCAGGCATTCGCGCATTGGGCCCGTCCCGGGAGTGCGGTCACGAGCATCGCGGCCAAGGACAAGAACAGCGAGACCATGCCGGCGGCCGCGATGCGCGTGTTCATCATGTGCGTGACCTGCTCCTCATCGCCAAGTGCGTTGGTCGTGCGTGCCCCCAACGCGAGCGGCACAGCCATGCTCGTGCGAACCGGTGAGTGCGTCAAGCCACCGAACCGAACGACGCTCAGACATCCATCGCGCGTTTGCACTCGCACCCACCGCCACTCCGTGCCAACATCCCGACCCCATGCGTCCGCTGCGCCTCGCGCTCGTCGCCTCCGAAGTCGCTCCCTTCGCCAAGACCGGCGGCCTCGCCGACGTGCTCGCGGGCCTCGCGCGCTTTCTCGGCCGCAAGACCGCCACCGGCCCCGGCCACGACGTCCGCATCTTCCTGCCCTTCTACAAGCGCATCGCCGACAGCGGTGTCAAGACCACCCCGCTGCCGAAGGCCCAAGCCATCGACGTGCGCTTCCCCGAACGCACGATCCGCTTCGGCATCCGCACAGCCCCGCTCCCCCAAAGCGACGTCGTCGTCCACTTCATCGATTGCCCCGCGCTCTACGCGCGCGACAACCTCTACACCGACGACGGCGACGAGCCCCTTCGCTTCGGCATGCTCTGCCGCGCCGTGCTCGA
>JAYUCN010000731.1:0-3511 GCA_043740335.1 Planctomycetota bacterium | reverse complement strand
CGGCTTGCTACCGGACCCGAGGTTCTGGCTCGACGGGCTCCAACTCCAGGAACGGCCTGGAGCCGAATCCGACGTGGCGCCGAGGGTGCAACACGGGTCGCTCCAACGGCACCGCACCGCCTCGCCCACCACTTCGCGAGCCCACTACCGACGTCGCTGGCCTTGGTTTACCTCACCGGATGCGAGAGACCGGCTGCGAGAGCTCGCACCAGCTTCGACGTGCCATTCCCAATCACACGGAACAGCTCGGCGACCGCTGGTCGGGGGCGAGTGTCACCAGCACGCTGTCCACCAGCGGACCGGACGACGGTCAGGAACGTAGCCACCTGCCCCGGCCCGTGCAAGCGGTGCGTCGGCAAATCTGCGAACGGACCTGCACCGTGCTCAGCGGCAAGGATCCACCGAATGGTTGCCCCCGCCGGCAGCGTGCGCTATCCACCGCCCCCTGCGAACGGCGGTTGCGATTCAACTCAGAGGCCGCCGAACTCCGAAATCAGCGCCAGCGGGCCATCGCCCGCCCATCCCGACGAAACCACGCACGATGCAGAATCCCTTCGACCTCGATCCCCGCCGCCTTCGTCCCGATGAGGACGAAGACGAACCCGACGAACCCTGCACCACCGAGGCCAAGGAGCACAAGGGCCCGAACCTGTACGAGAAGGCCCTGTTCGAAGCTCGCACGATTCTCATGAGCGGGCCGGTCGACGACAAGATGCTGCGCGATGCCACGGTGCGATGCCTGGCGATGGAACAGAAAGATCCGAAGAAGCCGATCACGGTCTTCATCAACTCGCCGGGCGGCAGCGCCGACGCGGGCTTTGCGATCTACGACCTGCTGCACTTCATCAAGCCGCCCGTCATCACGGTCGTGAACGGCCTCTGCGCCTCGGCCGGCATCCTCATCCACCTCGCCGCCGACAAGAAGCGTCGCTTCTGCTTGAGCGAGAGCCGCTTCATGATCCATCAGCCTTCCACGATGGGCCGCGGCTCGGCCAGCGACCTCGACATCACGGCGAGGGAGATCCTGAAACTGCGCGACCGCTACAACCGCATCATCGCCGAAACGTGCGGCAAGACGCCCGAGGCGGTGCTCGAATCGGCGCGTAGAGACTTCTGGCTCGACGCGGGCCAGGCGCTCGAATACGGGCTCGTGCACAAGGTCGTCAAGAAGCGCGACGAGCTGCCCGAGTGAGTGCACGCGCGCGCGCGTCTGCCGAGAACGGATGGCGTGCATGAGCCACTGCCGGCGCGATGTCGGCCGCGGCGCTTGACGTGGTCGGCTGTGAGGCAGCCCAATCCGAAGCCATGCCGAAACCCGGCAAGCCGCATGGTTCCTGGCTTGGACGGCAGCGATCATTTCATGTCCGCGACCTGCCAGTGTCCCGCATCGCGACCGGGCACATCGGGCGGTGGCTCGCCGTGGCGATGAACCATGGTCCCGCGGGACCGTTGTCACGGCCCATGCTGCGCACGTTGGTGCTGGCAACGATGGTCAGCCTCGCTCCCACGATCGAGGCTCAGGATCACGGCCAGCCCTCGTCTGCATTGTTGCTGCTCGTGCTCGATCCTTCGGGTCATCCCGTTGCGGGTGCCGAGGCACGTCTGCAATGCGATGAGGAGTCCGTGCTCCCCGCCTTGCGCGGCATCACGATCGGCGATGAGACGTCGCTGCTGGCCAAGAGCAACGAGCGCGGCATCCTGCGCTTTCCGTTCGCCGACGTGCCGCGCGCCGGCTCGGTCTTGGTGACGACGAAGAACGAACTCGGCGCCTTCGTGCACCGGCTGCTGCCGGGCCCCGGCCAGCGCGTGCAGCTGCAACCCATGGCCGAGCTCACGACTGCGACGGGGACCGAGGAGTTCGTGCTGTGGGCCGCGTCCACGGCCGACGGCCGCCGGGTGACGCTGCCACCGCAACATGGCACGCACGTTCGTATGCCCGGCGGCAGCTACGAGGTCTGGGCAAGGAGCGAGGATGGCTGGACGTGGCAGCGCCTCGACCTCGCGTCGGGACGACGCACATTGCTGCAGTTCCAAGGCCCCGCGCAACGGTTGCAGCGCGCCGAGCAGGCAATCGTGCACCCGTCGGGTTGGCCCGAGATCGAACTGCTCGGCCCCGGCCGCGACGAATGTGTGCTGCTCGGCAGTGCCATCGCCGCACCGCTCGTCGCGCGCGTGCCGAGCACGGGCCGCGCCGTCGCCGACCGCGTCGTGCCTGGCCCCGCGTCGAACGCACCGGTGAGCTGGCCGCCGCCGGACCCGACCCTGGCCACCGTGCGCCTCCATCTCGATCCGCCGCCTCGTGGCGATGGCCCTACGCAGGTTCTGTCGCTGAGGCGAACGGAAGGGAACGGCTGGCGGCTGCTCGGTGCCTGCACGACGGCTGCCGACGGAACCTGCTCGCTGCCGCGGCCCGCAGCAGGTGACGACTGGATCGTCGTCATGGCACCGCGGCATCCGACCACAGCGCTGCCGTGGTCCGACGTGAAGGCCGACGGCCTGATCACACTGCAGCGCGGGCTGCCGCTGCTCGTCACCGCGACGCAAGCGAACGGCGAACCGGCGGTCGACCTCCTGCTCGAGTACGTGCCCGCCGGCGCCGAAGTCGCGACGGTCGAAGCGCGCAGCGATGGTCGCGGTCGCGCGCGCTTGCCGCTGCTCGTTGCACCGGGCGAACTGCGCGTCAGCGACGAACGCTTCCAGAACCAGGGTGTGACGCTCGACACAATCCCTGGCGACCCGATGCCACTCGTGGTGAATGTGGGAGCAACGTTGCGCGGCAAGGTCGTCGAAACTGACGGGAAGGCACTCGCCGGCGTGCTCGTCACGTTGCGCGATCCACGCAACCTCCTGCGGCCTGCCGCGCGCGCCACCATGACAGCAACCGACGGCACGTTCGTGTTCGCGGGGCTCAGCGAGACCCTCGACCTCGTGCTGTTCGCGACCACGCAGCGCGACGACCGCACATGGTCGGGGCGGCTGCCACATGTCCGCGCCGGCGGCGAACCCGTCGAGGTCGTGCTGCGCAGCGAAGATCCCGAACTCGGGCCACCGCTCACTGGGCGCTGACGCGTGGCGTGCTACGCAGCCGGGGCAGGCCGGAAGTCTTGTTCGGCCAGCGGTGCCTCACCAAGATCCGCGAGCAACTTGTTCAGTCCCTCCAGAGGAACAGCCCGAGGTGCGGGATCTCCACCCCAAAGGGCCACTCATCGGTTCCGTAGTCGACGACGAGCAGACCATCCGACATCGCCACTGTCTTCGCCCTCTTCGCGCCGGTCGGGTGCGAAAGATGCAGGCATGCCGCGAAGGCGCGTCCCTTCAGGTAGGTCACTTGCAGGGACCGTTCGGTCACTTGCCTACTCCCACTCGATCGTCGCGGGCGGCTTGCTCGAGATGTCGAGGCAGACGCGCGAGAAGCCCTTCACTTCGTTCAGGATGCGGCTGCTGATGCGCTTCAGCACGTCGGCGGGCAGCAGTTCCCAGTCGGCCGTCATCGCGTCCTGGCTCGACACCA
>JAYUCN010000730.1:0-3512 GCA_043740335.1 Planctomycetota bacterium | reverse complement strand
TCGCCGAGCACGGTGCCCAGGCGCCCGACCACGCCGGGCTGGTCCTTGTGGAACGTGACCAGCATGGGCCCCTCGGGGATGGCGTCGAGCACGAAGCCGTCGAGTTCGACGAGGCGGCCGTGGCGCTGGCCGAGCACGGTGCCAGAAGTGAAGTGCCGCTGTTCGGCGAGCACGGCTTCGACGCGCAGCAGGAACAGGAAGTCGCGCTTCAAGGTCGAGGCCTCGCAGTGCACGCGGATGTTGCGCTCGCGCGCGATGCGTTCGGCGTTGACGGGCGTCAGCGTGCCCGTGACCGACGGCCGCAAGGCGCCGCAGACCATCGCCACCGTCAGCACCCGGTGGGCCGAGGTGGGAATGGCGCCTTGCACCGAGAGCCGCAGCGACTGCAGCGGCCCGGGGAACGACTGCACGAGGAACGAAGCAAGGTTGCGCGCGAGGTCGAGGTAGGGCCCGACCTGGGCCGCGTCGGCGGGGGCGAGGCGCGGCACGTTGACGCCGTTCAGCACGATGCCCTTCTGCACGGCCATGGCCACCTGGCGTGCCATCTCGATCGACACGTTGCGCTTGGCCTCGTGCGTCGACGCCCCGAGGTGCGGCGTCAGCACGAGATTCGGTGCCTTGCGCAGCGGGCTGTCGGCAGGCAGCGGCTCCTGTTCGAAGACGTCGAGGGCGGCACCGGCGAGGTGGCCCGTCGCCAGCACCTCGCACAGGGCCTGCTCGTCGACGATGCCGCCGCGCGCGGCGCAGACGAGGCGCGCCCCCTTCTTCATCGCCGACAAGCGTGCGCGCGACAGCAGGTGCCGGGTGTCGTCGGCGAGCGGCACGTGCACGGTCACGAAGTCGGAGGTGGTGAGCAGTTCGTCGAGATCCATCATGCGCACGCCGTCGGGTGCGTGCTGTTGCGAGACGAACGGGTCGTAGGCGGCGATCGTCATGCCGAGGCCGCGCGCGCGCTCGCCGACGACGCGGCCGATGCGGCCGAGCCCGACCACACCTAGCTGCTTGCCGAGCAGTTCGACGCCCGTGAACTTCGACTTCTCCCACTTGCCGGCCCGCACCGAGGCGTCGGCCGCCGGGATGCAGCGCGCGAGGCTCAGCAAGAGAGCGAGTGCATGCTCGCCCGTCGTGACCGAGCCCGCCTCGGGCGTGTTCATGACGACGATGCCGCGCGCGGTCGCGGCCAGAACGTCGATGTTGTCGACGCCGATGCCGGCGCGGCCGATCAGCGCGAGGTTCTCGGCCAGCTCGAGGCTCTTCGCCGTCACCTGCGTGGCGGAACGTACGACCAGCGCGTGGAACGGCGGCAGCGTCTGGCGCAGCGTCGCTTCGTCCATGCCCTTCTTGACGGTGACTTCGCCGGCCGCGCGCAGCAGGGCCAGACCTTCTTCCGCGAGATCGTCCGCGACCAGGATCTTCGTCATGCAGTTGCCACCCTATCGGCCCAGAGGCCGGTTCGCCACGAACCGTCAGCGCGCGCCCTTGCCGCGCAGGATCACCGTGACCGTGCGCAGGATGATGTTGAGATCGAACAACAGGCTCATGTTCTTGATGTAGTAGAGGTCGTAGCGCAGCTTCTCCTGCGCGTCCTCGATCGACGCGCCGTAGGGATGGCGCACCTGGGCCCAGCCCGTGAGCCCCGGCTTCACCGTGTGACGCAGCGGGTAGAACGGGATGTCGCGCTGGAGCTGTTCGACGAAGTGTGGTCGCTCGGGCCGCGGCCCCACGAACGACATGGCCCCGCTCAGGATGTTCAGGAACTGCGGGATCTCGTCGATGCGCGTCAGGCGCAGCAGGCGGCCGATGAACGTCACGCGGCTGTCGTTCTTCTGCGCCCACACGGGCCCGGACTCCCGCTCGGCGTCGGTCCGCATGGTGCGGAACTTGACGAGCTTGAACGGTTGGCCGTCCTGGCCGGTGCGTTCCTGGCAGAAGAAGACGGGTCCCCGGCTGGTCAGTTTGATGAGCAGCGCCGTGAGCATGCAGATGGGCAGCGACAGCACGAACCCGACCAGCGACGCGAGGATGTCGAGCACGCGCTTGCACACCATCGTCAACGGGTCCTTGGCGAAGCCGCGGCCGTAGATGAGGTAGCTCGGCCGCATGCTCTCGACCGCCAGCTTGCCGGTGAGGCGTTCGTACATCGCCTCCCGTTCTTCGATGTTGACGCCATCCATGCGGCACTCGAGCAGGCGGTCGACCGGCACCTGGCCGCGGCGCTCGCGCAGCGCGACGACGACGCGGCTGATGCCTTCGTCGCGGCACAGCGTGCGCAGGCCATCGAGAGTCCCCAGGATCGGTGGGTCGCTCGCCGCGGCGAGCAGTGGCGGTTGGCCCGGTTCTTCGATGATGCCGAGCAGTTCGAAGCCCGACATGGGGCTGTCCGAGACCATGCGCGCGAGCTGCAGCGCTTCCGGCGACGAGCCCAGGACGACGATGCGTTCGCCGAAGCGCCACTTGTAGAAGAACCAGTGGAACGCGTGCCGGAAGACGTACACGGCGCCAAAGCCGATGCCGACCAGCAGGATCAGCTTCCAGGTCTCGCGGCTCATGTCGGCGAGGCCGGGCAGGAAGAAGAGCGACTTCACGGTCAGCGACAGGAACCCGAGCATCACGAGCGCATAGCCGCACGAGTGCACGAGGCGGTTGCCGAGTTCGGCGCGGTTCTGCGCGGTCTTCCAGTCGTAGAGGTCGTTGTAGCTCAGCGACGCCTGGCAGATCACGGCGATCGTGAGGCAAGTCAAGAGGCCGCGCAGCAGTTCCGGCGAGGGTGCGAACAGCAGGAAGGAGTGGGTGCTGAGCGGCGGCACGCTCGTGCCGACGAGCACCGCGAGCGTGAAGATCGCGGTCTCGCAGAGCATCAGCAGCAGCTTGCGCCGCGGGATGATCTGTTCAGCAAGCGTCGGCATCAAAGGGAGGCGGGTCGGAGCACCGTCGCAGGTAGAGGTCGGCCATGGCGACCACAGAGCTTCCAGCCATCGCCATCGTCCTATGGCCCATCGTCCGAGGACATCGGCATGAGCGACCTGGCGGAAGGCGGGAAAATGCAACACGTCTGGGCCCGCTGGTGACCAACGCACGGCGACCACATCGATGCGCAGTGCGCGGGGCCGGGGCCGCAAGGTCGGGGCGAGCGCTTGCAAGGCGCGCTGCAGCCGGTCGAGCTGGCCTGCTTCGACGCAGCGCTCGGGGGCGGGGTGAAAGGCCCGCGCCTTGACTTCGACGGCGATCCAGACGCGCCCGCGGCGCACCAGCAGGTCGATCTCCCCATGCTTCGTACGGACGTTGTGTGCTTCGATGCGATAACCCGCGGCAGCGAGGGCCGCCGCCGCCAGTTGTTCGCCGCGCGTGCCGGAACGCCATGACGATGGCCGTCGGTCATGCCTTCGGCGCTTCGCCGCTGGCGACGTCATCGCGTTCCACCCGCGCGATGGCCGTGCGGTCGACGGTCATCTTGATCGTGTCCACCCGCAGGGTGACGGTCTTCTCGGTGAGGCTCATGACGATGCCGTGCA
>JAYUCN010000729.1:0-8533 GCA_043740335.1 Planctomycetota bacterium | reverse complement strand
AGTTCGGCGTTCTCGCCGAGACCGTGCAGGCGGCCCGCCGCGACCAGCAGACCGTTCGTCCCGTAGCGATCGACCTGGTACCCCGGCGGCACCATGCGCGCACGGCCGCCGAACACCGAGCGGCCCGCGTCGCCGACGACCTGCACGAGTTGACTGGGTTTGTTGCCTTGGCCGGCGACGCCCGCGCGAACGATGGCCGCCACTTCGCCCCACGACGCGCGCGGATCGACTTTGCCGAGCGCGTGCGACAGGAACCACGTGAACGTGCCGAACTTGCCGGCCGGCGTGTCCAACTCGCCAGCTTCCTGCTCCGCGCCGCAGGCGGCGAGCTGGACCACCGAGGTGAGGTTGTTGCCCTGCTCGTCGTCCAGCAGCGGCACGTCCTTTGGCCAGAACGAATCGAGCCGGCCTCGCGCGAGCGGGGCCGTGCCGGCATCGCATTCGCGCACGCCGCGCGAACGCCCGCTGCGCAGCACACCACCCGAGTGGCAGCAATCGGTGACGACGACCACGTCCCTGGCGCGCAGCGCGAGCAGCAACGAATACAGTTCGTCATCGATGAGGTCGTAGCTGCCGGCCGGATCGACGGCGCGACTGTCGTAGGCCACCAGCGTCTCGTCGAACACCGGATCGCTGATGTCGCGCGGCGAACCGTCGCTCTGCGTCGCATCCGGAATGCGCGAACCGTGCCCCGAGAACCAGAACACGACGCGCGTGTCGGGCCCCGCACGCCGGATCAGGTGCTCGTGGAACGTGCGCACGATGGCCGCGTGCGTGGCGGCGGGACCGATCAGGGTCTTGATGCAGTTCGGGTCGAACCCGAAACGATCGACGAGCAGCTTCCGCGCGCGCGCGACGTCGTTCTCGGGGCCATCGAGCGCCTCGACCCCATCGCCCTGTCCCGAGTGCGCGTACTGCTTGATGCCGACGAGCAGCGCCAGCGTAGGCGGTGCGGGCGTCGATACCGGGGCCGGCTTCGGATCCTGCACGGGCGAACGAATGCCGCCACCGAGGGACGCCAGCGCGGCCCCCGCGAGCAACCACGCCCGCAGGTCAGGCCATCGAACTGCCATCTTTCGTCTCATGTCGTTCATGTCGATTCACCTCGCGCTGCAATCTGGTCTACGGACTGATCACGCAGCCGCGCAAGCCGTTGGCCTGCCATTCTCCCACCGCAAACAGCCGATCGACGGGCACCCCCGAGGCGCCGCTGCCGCGACCGGGCGAGAAGAGTTCGCGGAACTCCTTCTCCGGCAGCCACTCCCCGTTGCGATCCTCGACGAGCCTGCCGGCCCGCTTCATCGCCTCGACGACGCTGTCGAAACGGCGTCGCGCGACCGCGTCGGCGGGGTCGACCAGGATCGTCGAGACGGTGCCCGGCAACCGCGAGCGGTCGGCCACGTCGTGCAGCGATACCTTCGTCGTGCCCGCGGGCAGCGTCCTCACGAACGCGCCGCGCGCGGGACCCTGCTGAGAATCGTCGAGACGCAAGGGCGCGCACCAGCACGCGCCGCCGACATCGCGCGCGATGCGGAACGCGAGCAACATCGCCGGTTCGTCGAGGCGGACGGACACGGTGTCCGCCGCAACCCACTGCACGGGACCCGGCTCGCCGCGCATCCACCAGAACCCGAGGGCACCCACGAGGGCTGCCGCCGCAAGTGAGAGCGAGCGCCGATGCCGCCGCCCGAACGAACGCACGCGCCACGACACCGTCGCCAATGGTGCGGCTGCATGCGGAATCTCGCCGGCGAGGAAGCGCTCGAGGTCTGTACGGAACTCGGCAGCGCTGCGGTAGCGCCGCGCCGGATCGACTTCCATCGCGCGCAGCACGCACGCCTCGAGCCCGACCGCGACATCGTGGTCGAGTTCGCGCGGCTTCTTGTAACTCGCGTCGCGCACCGCACGCATCATCTCGATGGGTGTCTCGCCGCGGAAGCAACGCTGCAGCGTCAGCAGTTCGTAGAGCACGACGCCCGCCTGGTAGACGTCGGTGTGCACACCCGTGCGCTCGCTGCCATCCCATTGTTCGGGGGCAGCATACTGGACCGTGCCGAACATCGACGCCGTCAATCTGCCCGGCGTGACGCCCGTGGCGAGCCCGATGCCGAAGTCGAGCAGCACGGGAAAGCCGCCGCCGATGATGCGCACGTTGCCGGGCTTCAGGTCGCGGTGCACGATGCCGACCCCGTGCGTCGCTTCGAGCGTGCGCAGCAGTTCGATGACGATCCTGGTGACCGCGATGGGCCACGCCTCGTTGCCGACCAGCACCGCATCGCGCCCCGCGGGCGGCGGCCCGACGAGGGCGAGCAGATCCATCGCCGTGAGCTTCCTCGCTTCTTGCTGCCGGCGCTCGAGCAGTCGATCGATCAACGCGTCGAGCGCGTCGCCGCCGATGAGGTCCATCACGAGGAACCGATGCTCGCCGTCGCGCCCCGTGTCCTGGATGCGCACGACGCCTGGATGCGAAAGCCTGGCGAGCAGTTTGCCCTCGCGCTCGACGAGGTGGTCGACATCGAGCGCGGCCGTGGCGGCGAGACTCAGCACCTTGACCGCCACGTGGTGACCGAGCTTGCGATCGAGTGCCTTCCACACCTGGCCCATGCCGCCGCTGCCGATCGCCTCGACCAGTTCGTAGCGGCCGCTCAGGACGACCTGCGCCTCGAGTCGCAGCGGCAGGTGACGCTCGGCGAACGCGACCTGATCGAGCAGATCCACGAACTGATCGCGTTGCTCGAGCGTGGCCAACTGCACCAGATAGTCCTGCAACCGCGGCGCGGCCCCGGACTCGGCCGCGAGCAGGTACGCGGCGAGGAGCGCCTCGATCGCCGTGGCCGGCGGCATCGGCGTCGGTTCGCTGCGGGTGGTTGCCTCGGGGTCGTTCACTGGTTCTTGGTCGGGTTGGTGGACATGGCACACTCCTCAGGGGAGCGCCCGCGGGCAGCGGAAATTCCCTACGTCGATTTCGTGGCCTCGGCACCCCACACCCCGGCGCGACGCACCTTCTGCAACTGGATTGCCAGGCGCGACCTGGCGGCGGCGGCCCGCTTGCGCACGACGTCCGCCGCCTGCGCTCGCGCGGTCTTGTCAGCGCCCGCGGCCGGTTCGCCGCGATGCCCGGCGATCTCCTCCCAGGACATGTCGAGGAAGTAGAACTGCAGCAGGATCTCGCGATCGGGCTCGTCGAGGGCCGCGATCGCACGATCGACGAGTTCGCGGTCCTCGCGCCCGGCGAGTTGCTTCGTGATCGAGTCCGCCGGATCCAGAAGCGGCAGGCGCACCGTCTTGTCTGCCGGGTCGGCGTCGTGCGACAGCTCGCGATCCGGGTTGCGGCACGCGGCGTTCCGTTCGTCCGCGGCGTCGTAGATCATGCCCTCGGCGATCTTCACGAACCAACGCAGCAACGACGATTGGCCGCGCATCTCGAAGGTGTCGAACTTCTCCAAGGCCTTCAGGAAGGTCCTGGTCATGATGTCGACGGAATCGGTCCACGAGCGGACCCGCGGCCCCATGCGGATGCCGACGGTGCGGCGCACGCGCTCGTAGTAGCGCTCGAGCAGACGATCGAGCGCCTCGCGTTCGCCGGCCTGGGCCCGGCGCACGAGTTCCATGGTGGCTGCTGGATCCGTCATTCGAGGGCGGGCCGAGCATAGCGGCGGCCCCGGCCGGCGGCCGCCCCTCACGCCATGAGTTCGCGCCGCACGACCCCGTGCACGTCGGTGAGCCGGAAGTTGCGCCCCTCGCTCTTCCACACGAGCTTCTCGTGGTCGATGCCGAGCAGATAGAGCATCGTCGCCTGCAGATCGTGCACGTGGATCTCCGTGTCGTTCACGCGATAGCCGAGGTCGTCGGTCGCGCCCACGATGGCACCCCGCTTCGTCCCGCCGCCTGCGAGCAACATCGAGAAGCAGTGCGGATGGTGATCGCGGCCGAGGAACTTGCTGCCGTCGCGCGCTTCGTTCATCGGCGTGCGGCCGAACTCGCCACCCCACACGACGAGCGTCTCGTCGAGCAGACCCCGCCGGCGCAGATCGATGAGCAACGCCGCGAGCGCGCGGTCGAGCTGCAGCGCCTTTTTCGGGAACTGCGTCATGAGGTCGTCGCCGGGGCCGGTGCCGTGGATGTCCCACCCGGAATCGAACAACTGCACGAAGCGCACGCCGCGTTCGACGAGCCGCCGTGCCAACAAACAGTTGTTGGCGAGCGACGTAACACCCGGCGTCGTGCCGTAGAGCGCGTGCACGGCGGCCGGTTCGCTCGCGAGGTCGACAGCCTCGGGCACCGAGGCCTGCATGCGGAACGCGAGTTCGTACTGCGCGATGCGCGTCGTCGTCTCGGGATCACCCGAGCGCTGCTCGTGCTCGCGGTTGAGATCGTTCAAGGCGTGCAGGCTGCGTTCGCGGCGCGCGCGGTCGAAGCCGGGCGGATCCTGGAGGTAGAGCACGGGATCGCCCTGCGAACGGAACTCGACGCCCTGATGCACCGACGGCAGGAAGCCGGAGTTCCACAGCGCCTTGCCCGCACTCGGCTGATTGCCGCCGCTCAGCATCACGACGAACGCGGGCAGGTCATGGTTCTCGCTGCCGAGCCCGTAGGCGAGCCAGCTCCCCATCGACGGCCGTCCCGGCCGCGGTGCGCCCGAGAACAGCAGCAGCTCGGCCGGCGCATGGTTGAACTGGTCGGTGACCATCGAGCGCACGAGCGTGACGTCAGAGAGCTGCTGGGCGAGATGCGGAAACAGTTCACACATCTCGATGCCGTTGCTCGCGCGGATCCAGCCGTGCTGGTGACCGAGCAGTTGCGGGTGGCCCTTGATGAAGGCGAAGCGCGCCTTCTGCAGGAACTCGTCGGGGCACGGCTTGCCGTGCAGACGATCGAGCGTCGGCTTGCGATCGAACATGTCGAGCGTCGGCGGCGCGCCCTCCATGTGCAGGTAGATGACGTTCTTGGCGCGCGCCACGAACGGCCGCCGCGCGCCCGGCTCGTCACCGAGCGCCCCGCTCGCCACCGCCATCGCCCCGAGCGACAGCGCCGAGTCGCGCAGGAACCAGCGTCGCGAGGCATCGAAGAAGGCGTCGTGCATCGGCATCACCGTCTGGTCACGAACTCGTCGAGGTTCATGACGACGCCAGCGAGCACGTACCACGACGCAACCTCCGCCGCGATGCCATGGCGACCGCCCTGGACGATGGTCTCCGCCGCCTTCGGCTCGTCCACGAAGTGTTGCCGTTCGTCCTGCAGCAGTGCCAGCAGTCGAGTCTCTTCGCTCGGCGTTGGCTCCCGCATGAGGCATTGCCGCCACATCCACCGCACGCGGGCGGGGTCGTCCACCACGGCTCCCCCCTCGAAGAACGTGCGGCTCGCGAGGCTGAGCGCCGCTTCGTGGAACTGCGGATCGTTCCAGAGCACGAGCGCCTGCAGCGGCGTGTTCGTGCGTTGCCGCCGCAGCACACACGCTTCGCGACTCTGCGCATCGAAGACGAGCATCGCCGGATGCGGGCTCGTGCGGCGCCAGAACGTGTAGAGCCCGCGCCGGTAGCGGTCCGGGCCATCGGCGGCGACCCAGCGTTCGCCGCTGTAGAGCTGCATCCAGATGCCGTCGGGCTGCGGCGGCATCACGCTCGGACCGCCGACCGTCGACGTGAGCAAGCCCGACACGGCGAGCGCCTGGTCGCGCAGCATCTCCGCCGACAACCGGAACGCGGGCCCGCGCGCGAGCCAGCGGTTGCCTGGGTCGCGTTCCGTCAATTCCGGCGTCTGCGCCGAACTCTGCGCGTAGGTCGCCGACAGCACGATCGTGCGCAGCAGTGCGCGCATCGACCAGCCGCGCGCCATGAACTCCGAAGCGAGCCAGTCGAGCAGTTCGGGATGCGACGGCAGATCGCCCTGCGTGCCGAAATCCTCGAGGGTGGCCACGAGGCCGCGGCCGAACAGTTCGCAGAAGATGCGGTTGGCCAACACGCGCGCGGTCAGCGGGTTGTCGCGCGCCACGAGCCAGCGTGCGAGGCTCAGGCGGTTCTTCGGGGCGCCGGCCGGCAGCGGTGGCAGCACCTTCGGCGTGCCGGGCTGCACGACGTCACCCGGCGTGAGGAAGCTGCCGCGCAGGTGGAGATGCGTCGTGCGCGCCTTCTCTGCTGGCAGCTCACTCAGCACGGGCACCGCCGGTCCACGCTGCACGTCGAGCTCCACTTCGGCTGCGGCGATGCGCGCGCGCACGGACGCCAGCTCCGGGGCACGCGCCGCATGCTCGCGCCGCAGCAGCTCGCGGCCCGCGTCGTCGCAGGCATCGGGAGCGAAGGCGAGCACCTGCTCGACCTTCTCGCCGAGCTCGCTCGCACGCAGGTCGAAATAGAAGCCGCTCGGCCCGAAGCCATTGCTGACCTTGAGCAGCAGCGTGTTGTCGCCGGGCTTCAGGTCGACCGTGAGGATCTCCTGATCCGCGGCAGCGCCGCGCCCCACTTCCTTGGCGAGCAGTTCGGCACCGTTCCACCACACCTTGATCGCGTCGTCGCTGCCGAGCGACAGCACGGCCGTCGCGGCGTGTTCCGCGTGGATCGTGCGGAAGAGGTAGAACGCGCTGGTGTCGCCGGTCCAGGTGTGCACGCGGCCATCGACGTAGCCCGGTTCCTCGCGCCAGCGCTGGCCTTCCTGTTCCGCATCGAGTTGCACACCGTCGCGTTCCGGCGCGAACGCCGTCGTGTGCGCAGCGTGCATGTCGACCGCGGCCACCGGCCCCAGCATGTGCCAGGGCATGGTGCTCGGCGCCGAAGCGCGGAACGCCTCGATGGACTCACGGCGCGCCGCCGCCCACGCCTGCACGACCGCGTCGTCGGCGTGCATCTGCGCGCGCAGTTCGCTGAGTTCGAGTTCGAGCACCTTCGTCGCCGCCCGTTGCCGCTCCGTCGGCACGCGCAGCACCGGCGCGTCGTTGCCCTGGTCGTTGTCCTCGGTCTGATCGAAGAACGCGAACAGCTCGAAGAACTCCTTCTGCGTGAACGGGTCGAACTTGTGGTCGTGGCACTGCGCACAACCGAGCGTGGAGCCCATCCAGACCGACATCGTCGTGGCGACGCGGTCGATCACGGCAGCGGTGCGGAACTCTTCGTCGTCGGTGCCGCCCTCGGTGTTCGTCATCGTCTGGCGATGGAACGCCGTCGCGAGGCGCTGTTCGTCCGTGGCCTCGGGCAGGAGATCGCCGGCGAGCTGTTCGATCGTGAACTGGTCGAACGGCAGGTCGCGCAGGAACGCGTCGATCACCCAATCGCGCCAGCGCCACATGCCGCGGCGCAGGTCGTCCTTCTCGTAGCCCTGGCTGTCGGCGTAGCGCGCGAGGTCGAGCCACCATTGGGTCCAACGTTCCGCGTAGTGCTTGCTCGCGAGCAGGCGATCGACGACGCGCGCGTCGGCGGCGGCGGCGGTGTCGGCGAGGAAGGCATCGAGTTCGGCGATCGTCGGTGGCACGCCGGTCAGGTCGAGGGACACGCGGCGCAACCACGTGGCGCGTTCCGCGGGCGGCGACGGGTGGAGACCTTGCCCCCTCATCGCTGCGAGCGTGAACTCGTCGAGCGGCGAACGACACCACGCGGCGCCCACCACAGCCGGCGCTGCAGGACGCACCACGGGCTGGTAGGACCAGTGCTGGCTCTGGGCCGGTACTGTGGACGCGGCCGCGACCAGGGCGATGGCACTCAGGGACAGGGGCGACAGAAGGCGCAGTGGAACCTCGCGGGGTCAGCGATTGTCACGCCGCGCGGCAGCGGCACAACCCCTTCGTGCTGACTCTTCACACCCGACACAGCGGGGAACCGGCACGCCGCGGGCAAGAACGCAGCATGTGCGTCCTATCCGCGGCTTCGCCCCGACCGGCGCAGTCGTGCTGACGACGCGCGAGCTGGTGAACGTGTCCTCGACGCGGCACGCGCTCGACGACGAACGCAGCCTCGCACCAGCAACGTGAAGTCAATCCAAGGCGGTTCTCAAACCCTGCAACCCGCATGAATGCTGGGCCGGACGGCGCCGGTCATTTTGTATGCACGCCGTCGAGGCGCCGCGCATCACGCACCAGGTGCGGCGATCCCGGACCGTGCGCGCGCTGCGCGTTCGCGACGCAGCAACACCAGCAGCGCCTGCTCCGAACGATCGCGTCCGGCACGGCGGAGCGCGATCAGGGCCTCCGGTCGCGACAAGGAAGCAGTCACCGTCCGACCGCGCGCGAAGGCCCGCAGCACGTCAGGATGGATATAGGACCGTCGAGCTGCCACCACGGTGTTGCCCAGCAGCGCCGCCGTCTCGCGCACCGCACTCGCCACCGGCACCCGGCGCGCCAAGGCCCCCGCGCACCACAGGCTGCCGCCCCAGGTCCGGAAGATCCGAGCACTGAAGGACTGCCCCATGACCTGCTTGATGTAGGCGTTCACATGCGTGCGGCGCATGTCGCGTACGTGGCCGCCCGCGGTTTTGAACTTGAACACCTCGTCGCCCGGCAGCCGCTTCATCGCCACGACGATCCGAGCCAGGGTGACACTCTGCACCA
>JAYUCN010000728.1:0-8539 GCA_043740335.1 Planctomycetota bacterium | reverse complement strand
ACCGTGCAGCGCCACAAGTGGCAGGCCTCCTGAACTCACCCCCGCCTTCGCCTCTCTCGCCGGGCCCCCTCACCCGACAACGCGACCTGACTGTTTTCCGACCCGACTGCTTCCCGACCTGCTCCCGACCCTGATCCCCGCAACGACCTGCCGGCCACCCCCCGGCAGGTCGCTTGCGTTCGGGCGGGCCCTTCCGCATCCTGGTTTCTTTCTCCACCAAGACGCAAAGGACGCGGCCGTGCAGCTGCCCGAATTCCGCAACGAACCGTTCACCGACTTTTCCCGCCCCGAGCAACAACAGGCATTCCAGAAGGCATTGCAGACGATCGAGAGGGAGTTCCTCGGCCGCACCTGGCCATGCTGGATCGGCGGCGAAGCGGTGCGTGGCAAGGAGACGTTCGACAGCTTCGACCCCGGCGAAGTGACGCGCCTCATCGGCAAGTACCAGAAGCTCACCGAGGCCGAAGCGAACCTCGCCGCCGAGAAGGCGCACGCGGCGTTTCCCGCCTGGGCGGCGACCGACGCCGAGTACCGCGTTCGCATCTTCTTCAAGGCGGCCCAGCTGCTGCGCGAACGCAAGCATCTGTTCTCGGCGCTGCTCTGCTTCGAAGTCGGCAAGTCGTGGGCCGAAGCCGACGCCGACACCGCCGAGGCGATCGACTTCCTCGACTACTACGCGGGCCAGATGCTGCGCCTCGCCGAGCCGCAGCCCGTGACGCCGGTGCCCGGCGAGAAGAACCAGATGGTTTACATCCCGCTCGGCGTGGGGGTCGTCATCCCGCCGTGGAACTTCCCGCTCGCGATCATGGCCGGCATGGCGTCGGCCGCACTGTTGGCTGGCAACACCGTTGTGCTGAAGCCTGCGAGCCAATCGCCCGCGATCGCCGCGATGTGGGTCGACCTCATGTACGAGTGCGGGCTGCCCAAGCAGGTGTTGAGTCTCGTCACGGGCCCCGGCTCATCGGTCGGCGGTGCGCTCGTGCAGCACAAGCTCACGCGCTTCGTGTCGTTCACGGGCAGCCGCGACGTCGGTCTCTGGATCTTCGAGAAGGCGTCGAAGACGCAGCCCGGTCAGATCTGGATGAAGCGCCTCGTCGCCGAGATGGGCGGCAAGGACAGCATCCTCGTCGACAAGGAGTGCGATCTCGAGAAGGCGGTCGATGCCGTGGTCGCGTCGGCGTTCGGCTACCAGGGCCAGAAGTGCTCGGCCTGCAGCCGCGCGATCGTGCACGCCGACGTCTACGACGAGTTCTGCAAGCGCCTCGTGCCCAAGGTCGCGGCCATCAAGATGGGCCATCCGAAGGACCGCACGAACGCGTTCGGGCCCGTGGTCGATGGCGCCGCGAAGCGCAAGACGCTCGAGTACATCGAGACCGGCAAGAAGGAAGGGAAGCTGCTGATCGGTGGCGAAGCGGGGCCATCGACGGGCTACTACATCAAGCCGACCGTGATCGCCGACGTGAAGCCGACCGCGAAGATCTCGCTCGAGGAGATATTCGGTCCGGTGCTCGCGGTCATCAAGGTGAAGGACTTCGAGGAAGGGTTGGCCGTCGCCAACAACACGGAGTACGGGCTCACGGGCTCGGTGTTCACGAACAACGACAAGCACAAGCAGGAAGCAAAGCACCGCTTCCACGTCGGCAACTTCTACATCAACCGGAAGTGCACGGGGGCGATGGTCGGCGGGCATCCGTTCGGTGGGTTCAACATGTCGGGTACCGACAGCAAGGCCGGCGGGCCCGACTACCTGCTGCAGTTCCTGCAGGCGAAGACGATCAGCGAGAAGATCAGCTGATGCGCGGGCGTGATGTCGCCGCAGCCCCATCGCCCCCAACCGACGGATCGACTCCCGACCCAAACGCGCGTCGCACGACAGGCGCCAAGGATCCTCAGTCCTTCCGGGTCACCGCTTCGATCGGTTTCTTGGCACGGCCGACGACTGCGTTGCCGTCGAACCGGACCTCGCCTTTCTCACCACGCGCGATGTCCAGGTGCTCGGCGAGGAAGTCCAGACGCCGGTTCCAGAAGTCGATCACGTTCGCCTTCTGCGTGATGACGTGCTCCTCGTTCTCGTAGATGCGGTACTCGACCTCCTTGCCGAGTCGCCGCAGCGCCACGAACACATGGTCCGGGTTGCTGAGCGGCAGGACGTCCTTGGAGCCGTGCGCGATGAGCAGCGGCGTCTGGATCTGATCGAACAGGAACACCGGCGAGTTCTCGCGATAGCGCTCCGGGAACTGCCACGGCGTGCCGCCCATGTTGCCCTGGCCGTGCTCGTAGTAGCCGGTGCTGTCCGAGCCGTCGGGGCTCATGTGCAGATAGCCGCCGAGCATGCTCGGGTCGACGACCGCAGTGATGACCGCCGCCTTGAACCGCCTGGTCTGCGCGATCAGCGCGAGCGTGCAGTACGAGCCATAACTCTGGCCCATCACCGCAACCCGTTCGGGATCGGCGAGGCCCATTTCGATCACCTTGTTCAGGCCGGGGATCACCGTGTCGACGAGGTCGCGCATGGGCTTGCCCTCGCGCAGCGGCGCGTCGGGGAAGAACACCGCATAACCGCGCGTGGCGAGCACGTGGCTGTTGAACGTCGGCAGGTCGCCCCAGAAGCCGAAGCTGTTGAGGAAGCGCGAGCCGGTGTCACCGCCGTAGACCCAGACGACCAGGGGATAGCGCCGACCTTCCTGACAGCCGGGCGGCAGCAGCAGCGAACCACCGAGCTGCTGCCCGTCGATGCCGGTGAACTCCACCAGGCGCGCGCTGCCGAGTTCATAGCGGTCGATGTCCGGATTGAGCCGGCTCGCCTGCTTCACGGCGCCGCTCCTGGTGTCGACCGTGAACACCTCCGCAAGATGCTGCTGGTCCTTGGCCACGAACGCCACGGTGCTGGTCGCCTCGCACGCGTCGAGGTTGAAGCTCTGGTAGTAGGACTTGTGCTCGGCCATGAGCGCGCGGCTCTGGCCCGTCCCCGTGTCGATGGCATGGATGCCCGACTGCCGCGAATCGTCCGTCTTCGCGGTCACGAACACCGTGCGACCGCCGTCGTTCGACCAGATGGTGCCGCTCGCGGACTTGCTGACGATCCCCGTGATCTTGTAGCCCGCGATGCCCGCGACCTTGGTGGCGCTGCCGTCGTCGACGCGCAACCGCCAGAGTTCGTCCTTCGCGAGCGCATAGACCTGACCGCCCGCCGCGTCCCACAACGGCGGTCGCTCCGACGACTTGAAGTTCGGCGCGCCCTCGCCGCCGAGTTTCTTGCCAGTGCCGGAGGCGACGTCCACCACGGTGCACTCGCCCGAACCGAGCTGCCCCGTCGTGATGTAGGCGAGCTGCTTGCCGTCGGGCGACCAGCTCACGTTGATGCCGTATTCGAGGCGCACGTTCTCGCACAGGCGCCTCGTCGTCTTGCGCGCCAGGTCGTGCACGACCAGATCGAAGTTGCCCTGCTGCGTGTTCGGCTCCCAACCCTTGTGCACCGTGCAAGCGAGCACCGCGCCGTCGGGCGAAGGCTCATACCACAACGCCTTCGTGCGTTCGACCACCCGCGTGACCTCGTTCGTCGTCACGTCCAGGATGGCGAGGTCGGCGAGCGAACGGTCCAGCCGTGGGCCGACGACCGGTTCGCGCGGCGCCGACGTCGTCTTCGTGTCCTCCGCCTTCGCCGCACCGGCCTTGGCCTTCAGCACGAACACCGACGGCTCGTCCGGCCCGACCTTCGGGAATCGCGAGCCGCCATCGGCGTCGGGCACCAGCGCGTTCATCTGCGCGATCGTCATCCCGGCCGGCGTGATCTTGCACACGAGCCGCATGCTGTCGGGCAGCCAGCGCACGTTCTCGAAGCCGAAGAACGGCCGCACCGACACGCCGGGAAAGCGCGTCGTCTTGCCGGTCGCCTTCACCCAGATCCAGAGGCCCGCTTCGCCGTCGTCGTCCGCATAGTACGCAACCCGGCTGCCGTCGGGCGACCACACCGGCGCCCAGCTCGCGCCCTGGTCGCCGCCGAGGCGGATCGGTTCGCCCGTCTGCGTGTTGCTGAGGCACGCCTGCATGCGCGCGTCGCCCTCCGCGAACGGGAATCCCGTCGCCGCGAACTCGCGTGTCTGCCGCGGCACGACTTCGTCGCGCCCGTACGTGTGGGCGACCCACATGCCGTCCGGCGACAGGCCGATCGGCGAACGCGTGTTGTGCGCGATCAGTCTGGCGGCGACGTCGAACGGCAGGGGCTCGCGAAGCTGCTGTGCCGACAATCCGGCGGCGCAGGCGGCGATCGCGAGGCAGGCGAGCAGCCGGACGGGGCCCGCGGTCCTGGCACAGGTGGCGTCGTTCATCGGGGTTTCTCGGGAGTGGCCGCGAACGGGCACGAAGGCGTCACTGCTTCAGCTTGTGCTCGGCGCACGCGGCGCCGCGTTCGCAGCACGCTGGACAGTCGGCGTGGAAGCCGCGCATGCCCTTCTGGTCGATTCCGGCCATCGCTTTCTTCGCGAGCGCCTCGGCCGATGCATCGCCACCAACGGCGAGCGCCTGGTACTCCGCATAGGCCGCGTCGTAGTTCTTGCCGGCGGCGAACTGACGCGCTTTCTGCGCGCGCGCGGCCAGTGCGACCGCGGTCTTGCCGGCGTCGTTGCTCGCCAGCTCGTCGAGCTGCGCCACCGCGGCGCTACCGTGCTCACAGCCGTCGAACTGCACAGCGATGGTCTGCAGTGAGCAGGCGGCGTCGAACAGCCGGCCGGCCGCGCTCTGCTGCACGGCCAGTTCGAACAGCGACCTGGCTTCGCGCTGCAGGCGCGCGATCACTTTCGCCGCCGCCTCGGGGGCCTTGCCGGTCAGCTTGCCGCTCTGCTGCATCGCCAGCAGCGTCGCGAGCGCGCGACCACGCCTACCCTGGTCGAGCAGGGTCTGCACCGGCTCGAGCTGGTCGGTGAGCTTGCCGAGCGGCAGGGCGCCGACGAGCGCCGCCTCGATGTCGGCCTCGCGAATCGTCGCAGGGTGCCCCGACCACGCGACGTTGCCGTCCTTGTCGATCAGGAAGGCGTGCGGGATGCCCTTCACGCCGTAGGCCTTCGTCGCCGCACCGGTCGTGTCGATGGCGATCGGGTACTTCATGCCGTTCTGTTCGAGAAACGGCTTCACCTTCGCCTCCGGCTCGTTGCTCACCCCGAGCACGACCAGGCCCCGCTCGGCGAACTTCGCGTGCAGTTCGTTCAGGTGCGGCAACTGCGCGCGGCACGGACCGCACCAGGTCGCCCAGAACTCGATCATGAGTGCCGAGCCCTTCACTTCGGCGAGGCTCGCGAACGCGATCGGCGAGTTCAGCAGCTGTTCGATCTTGATTTCCGGGGCCACCTGGCCGGGACCGATCTGGGCCGGCGACGCGACGCCGCAGGAGACGACCGCGAGAGCCGCGAACGTTTGTGTCACGTGCATGGACGAGCGCCGCGCCGAAGATGCGCCGCAAGGCCCGCATCGTCGCGGCCGCGCACTGGCTGGCAAGGGCCTCCCGCCGTCCACGAAACAAGGGGGATCCGCGCGAGCAACCGGAGCCCGGCGGCGGCGATCGCGGTGGTTCGCTCGGTGGCAGGAAGTGTCACGGCGCCGCGCGCGATGGACGCCCTCCCCAGGAGTCTTCAGCAGCGTTGCCTGCTCTCATGGCGCCGCCACCGGTGTAGACTCCGCGGGCCGAGTGGCGATCCGTAGGTCAGGCTCGGCTTGCCACGCTCACACCATGGGCCCTCGAGCCCGCCTCCGGAGGACGCATGTCAGGTTTCAAGAAGCCCACGGTTCTCGCCCGCGAAGCCAATGTGAAGTTGCGGAACAAACTTGGCCTGGCCGTGCCGGCCGATCCGCGCAGGTCGTTCACGGACAAGATGGAGTTCCTCTCCACAGGCACCCTCATCGGCTACAAGGACCACGGGGCGGCTTACCCGACGGCCAACATGAAGGCGGCGATTGTCGCGGGAGCGAAGCAGGCGCGAGAGATCATCCGCGATGCCAACGACCAGGTGGCAGCCGTCATCATGCTGCGGCGCAAGGAGTCAGCCGTGTTCCAGCAGATCATGGACAAGCACTTCGGGCTGATCGCCGGCGACGACGCCGGCGGCTACCTCAAGGACAACATCGTCGACAAGAAGTTCTCGCTGCGAGCGATCAAGGAGCGTGATCGCCGCTGGGTCATCGAGAAGGTGCGTGAGAAGTTCCTGAGCCTGAGTTTCCACCTCAACACGGGCGTCTACTTGATCGATGTGGACGCGACCAATCGCGACATTCGCAGCGGCGCCACCGCCAATCCGGCCGCCGCGGATCCGAACGAAGAGGCGTACGTCAGCTACGAGAAGGGCGACACGGATCCGGCGACGTGGCGCACGACGAATTGGAAGGGGATGGCCACCGGTGCGCTGTCCGGCTTCAAGAATGGCGAGATCCACATCTCGTTCGAAAAGTTGCAGCACTACTCGGCGTTGAGCTATGCGCGCGTGATCATTCACGAGGCCGCGCACAAGTATCTGGGCGTCAAGGACCACGCCTATGCCCACGAAGCGACCTACCCGACGCTGTCGCTCGTGCAATGCCTGGACAATGCCGACAGCATCGCATGGGCGGCCACGTCGCTCTTCTGCGGCGCCGTCAAGATGGGAACGGCCGGCGTGAATCCGGACTGGGAGCAGTGCACGTAGGGCATCGGTCAGCTCCGGCCTTGCCTCGACGCGTCGGCCGCGCGAGCACGTGGATGCCATCGGGGATCCGTGCCCACTTCGCTGCGATCTCCGGCCCGCGCTGCAGGTTGAACACCCAGTCGAAGAACCATGGTTGCCACGGCGAGCCCCAGATGCGCAGACCCTCGACGGTCGCCTCCTCGTGCTCGAGGTAGGTCGCATGGCGGATCAGCGAACGTGCGCGCGTCGGGGTCCGCTGGAAGGCCCAGTCGTGGTTGCCCGCGATCACCACCTTGTGGCGGTGCGGAAGGCGACCGAGCCAGCGATCGAACGCTTCGATCTGTGCTGGCGTGCCGCTCATCGTCGCGTCGCCAGCGTGGATCAGGAGATCGCCGTCGGGGACCTGCAACTGGCCGTGCAGGTCGTGCGTGTCGGACAGGCAGACGATGTGCATGCGGAGCGTTGTAGGGCCCGATGCGCGGCTCGTCAGCGGGAGCTTCGCTTTCCCGCGAACCGTCACGACATGCCGCGCGTCGAGCCCCATGGGGGCAAGGGCGACAAAAGGTGCAGTGGAACCTCGCGGGCTCGGTCGATTGTGGCGCCGGACGGCAGTGACTCAATCCTTTGCTGCCGGCATCACCTCGACCTCGACACTTTGGCCGCACAGCGAACAGCAGGGGCTGCACACCCGTTCGGGCTCGCCTACAAGGTGAACGGTTGGGCTTTCTGCGTCCACCTGACGGCCGGCGGTGCGTATGGTTCACCATTCCGGTCCGGCGGCGTGCCGGGCCTCGTCTCCAGGAACCTCGTCCTGCAACCTCACCCTCCGAGGTAGGAATCCCAATGCTCACCAAGCTGCTCCTCGTTCCTTCGCTCTTTTGTCTCGCCGTCAGCGCTACTGCCCAGTGCTCGCTGGCGGTCGCCGGCACCGGCGCCCCCGGCACGACGTTGACCTTCACGGTCGACGGCAGCGCCGCCACCGGATTCGCCTTCCTGGCGATCGGTGACACACAAGGCACGACGGCGATCAACCTCGGCGCACTCGGCACGCTGACGCTGGGCCTGGCCTTCCCGTTCGCGGCCGTGCCGATGGGCCCGACGAACGCGGCGGGGGACGCCACGCTCGCGCTGCCGATTCCGGCGATGTTGCCCGGGGGCGCCGACCTGTTCGGTCAAGGCATCACGCTCGGAATTACGCTGCCCGGTGGTGGCGGTCCTGGTGGCCCCGGTGGTCCGGGCGGGCCGCCCTTCGGCCTGACCTGGTGCGCGACGAACGTGGTCGGCTTCCACATCGGTAGCTGAACGCATCACGATCCGCTGGATCGTCACGACGACCTCGTCATGGGCAGCCCAGCGAGGTCGTTCGGCTTCCTGGGCGCGCTTCCACTCGCAGGCGCTCTCGAAGCGCTGCACGAACGCCACCGCACCACCTCGCGGCGACTCGGGGCCAGCCCGCGTCAGTTCGTTCCGACCACCAACGTCGCGGCGTTCGCCGCGGAGATGTTGAGCGCGGCGCCGGCACCCCACGTGAAGCCCTGCGCGTGCAGCGTGTAGCCAACGAGGCTCGTGGTGAGTGGGATCGACAACACCCACGGTTGGCTCTGACCGAAGCCGAAACTGAGCAGGACGTCGGGGCTGACGCGCAGCAGGCAGTTGGGATTGGTGCCGATCGCGACGAGGTCGAACGGCAGTGAGCCACCGGCCCACGACGTCGTCGACAGGCCGAGGGCAGCGATGGCGATCACGGAGCTGAAGGACTCGACGCGCGCCTCGAAGGTGGTGCCGATGACGGGCTGGCTCTGGTAGGCGCGCAGTACTGGCGGGTCGATGGCCGGGCACACGCTCGGGCCCCAACGCACGAAGCTCGCCAGGTTCAGCCCGAACTCCCA
>JAYUCN010000727.1:0-3524 GCA_043740335.1 Planctomycetota bacterium | reverse complement strand
AACCAGCCGACGTAGGCGCCGAACAGATCGCCTTCGCCGAGCTCGGCGGTCTCACCGAGTTTCTTCATCCAGGTGACGACTTCGTTCTGATGCAGCTTCAGCGACGCGTAGAGCAGTTGCTCACTGAGGTCGGTGGTCACGCCGGGGAAGGTCTCGAGCGCACCGCAGATCGCGAACGCGGCGCAGGTGCCGCGGTTGCCCTGGTTCTTGACCGGGGACTGGCAGTGGGTCCAGTCGACCTGGGCGGTGGTCGTCGACGCGAGGAGTGCGAGCGCGGGGAGGAGTCGAGGGAACAGCGGCATCGAGAGCATCGGGTCGATTCTCGGCGTGTCCATGCGATGTCGCGAGCGTCGTCCGGCGAAACGCGACCGTGAGTTCAGGCGCGGCGGCGGAACCAACGCAACAACCGCACGAGCCCTGCGGCCGGCATCGCGGCGACCACGGCAACTGCTGCGAACATGCAGAACTGGGCGAACCGCGCCCCTGTATGCAGAGCGCCAGGCGCGAGCACGAGCGGCGACAGCCAACCTGCCAGCGGAACCCAGTAGGCGAACAGGATCCAGAACTCCGGTACACGTCGATACTCACCCCGCACCATCAGCATGGCCAGGGTGGCAAGACCGGTCCCGAGGTGGGTGACTACCAAGAGACAAGCAAGACCCAGGTTCGGGGCGTCGTAGCACAGCTCGGGCCTTGCCAAGCAGAAGAGGAAGGAGGCACCGAGGCTCGCTGGACCGACGAGCCACGCGAGCCAGATCGCGAGGAGCGGCGATGGTGGCTTCACTCGCTGCGATTCCATCCTCACCCACCCGCGAGTCGCCCCATCAGCTCCGCATGCAGCAACCCGTTCGTCGCGAGCACCTGCCCACCGAACAACCACTCCTCCCCGCCCTTCAGATCCGTCACCCGCCCACCGGCCTCCTGCACCATCACCGCCCCCGCCGCCACGTCGTACGGCGCGAGATACAGCTCCCAGTACCCGTCGTACACACCAGCCGCCGTGTAGCAGAGATCGAGCTCTGCCGACCCGAGCCGCCGCAGATCGCGGCAATGCGGCAGCACCCTCGCCAACCTGCCTGCATTGTCGTCGCGCCCCGGCTCGTTGCGGTTGTACGAGAACCCCGTCGCCAGCAACGCATCCGCGAGTTCCGCGGTCGCCGACACCTTGAGCACCTGCTCGCGCCCACTGGCGAAGACTCGCTTCGCTCCCCTCCCCGCCGCCGCCACGAACGTCTCGCCGAGTGCCGGTGCATGCACGACCCCGACCACGGGCCGATTCCGGAACGCCAACGCGATCGACACCGCGAAGAACGGCAGCCCGTGCACGAAGTTCGTCGTGCCATCCAACGGATCGACGATCCAGGTCCAGTCCGCGAGCTTGCTCGCCTGCCCCTGCGTCGTCAGCACTCCTTCCTCCGCGAGCACCGCGTGCTCGGGGAACGACGCCATGAGCCCACCGACGACGATGTGTTCCGCCGCGCGATCCGCCGCCGTGACCAACTCGCGCCGGGCCCCCTTCGACTCCGGTCGCTGCGAGGCTGACGGCCGATGCCGCAACAGATCCACGCCCGCGAGCACCGCGAGCCCCATCGCCGCATCGACGAACTCCTGCAGGTCGACTCCAGGCACACTCATCGCTACGAACCCATCGCATCGATCGCCGACACGATCTGTTCCTGCAGCGCCTTCAGTTCCTTGTTGAAGCCGTCCTTCTTCGCGTCGTAGTTCATGAGGATCGAGAACCAGCGCACGCTGCCGTCCTGCCTCTGCACGAGCCCCGACAGCGCCGATGCGCCGCGGATCCAACCCGTCTTCGCGCGCACGCGCCCGACCAGATCGCTGCCGACGAACCGTTCCGCCAGCGTGCCGGTCTTTCCCGCCACCGGCAGACACTCGCGCAGCAGCGCCCCGCCCGGACCATCCCGGCTCGAGAACAACGCCACCACGAGCATGCCCGGCGTCAGCCGGTTGTCCTTCGACAGACCCGAGCCATCGAGCAGCACGACCCCGTCCGGCACTTCCTTGATCTGCTTCCGCAACTGCTCCTGCATCGCCGCGAGTCCGCCCGCCAGACTGCCATCGTGCCTGCAGTGATCGCCGAGCACACGCAGACACTGCTCGGCGTCGAAGTTCGACGAGTCCTCGAGCATGCGCACGAGCGCCTGCCGCAGTTCGCTGCTGTGCGCGAGCACGAACGTGTCCGCGATCGGCGACGCGCTGCCACCCACCGTGACCCCCGCGATCGCCAACGCGCGCCGCAGCGCCGCCAGGTACCACACGGCCGGATCCTGCATCGCCGTACGGATCGTCACGGGCGGTGCCTTGCGATAGAAGTGCCCGCGCACGGTCACCGCATCGCCGACGTCGGTCGCCCCGTAGACAGCACCTTTCTGATCGACGAGGTCGATCGCGCCACGCACCGGCAGATCCGCGAGCGGCGCCACCAGCCGCACCATCGCCTTGTCGCCGCCGCCCGCCTCGATGCCGACCACGAGCGTGCCCTGCTCGAGCACGAACGGCCCCGTCGGCGCGCAGTAGTACGTGGTGAGTTGGTCCTGCGGCCACGTCGCCGGCCGCGCCGGCCCCAGGAACGTGCCCGCCTCGAGCTCGATGCCCGCGATCGCCTTGACCTCCATGCGCTGCAGCGCCGCGGCCACGTCATCGAACACGAGCTCCGGGGCATGCTTCGTGTCGCGGAGCCAGTTCGGATCGCCGCTCGCCTCGACCACGAGCCGCCCCGCGCGCAACCGGAACCTCGTCACGAACTCGTAGTCGGCGCCGAGTCCCTGCAGCACCGCCGCGGCCGTCAGCAGCTTCATGTTGCTCGCCGGCGCGAACGCTTCCGTGGCGCGATGCCGATACACCACGCGGCCGTCGCCGTCGGCGACCGCCACGCCCGTGCGCGCCCCGAGCGCTTCGGCGGCCGCGACCGCCTGTTCGATCGATTGGGCCGATGCGCTGCCATGCAGGAAGAGGCCCAGGAAGCCCAGCACCACGCAGCCCATCCGTTGCATGCCGGTGGGATACAGGAAGCGGTCCGACGTCGCCAGTCTCGGTCCGAACAGCTACCTTGCCGCCATGCTCGCCACCGCCCTCCTGCTGCTCCCCGTTGCGGCTCCCCCGCAGTCGCCACCGATCCACGCCGTCATCGTCTCAGGTGCCAACAACCACGACTGGCAATGGACCGCGCCCGAGATCACAGCGACCCTCGCGGAGACGGGCCGCTTCCAGGTCACGACGACGAACGACCCCGCGACCTTCCTCGCCGGTGCGCCTGCGCTCGCGGCCAGGCACGAACTCGACGTGCTCGTGCTCGACTACAACGGCCCGCGTTGGGGTGACGCTGCCGAACGTGGCTTCCTCGACGCCGTGCGCTCGGGCGTCGGCGTCACCGTGCTGCACGCCGCGAACAACGCCTTCACGGGCTGGGCCGAGTACGAACAACTCGTCGGCCTGTTGTGGCGCGAAGGCACCGGGCATGGCGCCTACCTCCCGTTCGACGTCAACGTCGTCGACCACTACCA
>JAYUCN010000726.1:0-8556 GCA_043740335.1 Planctomycetota bacterium | reverse complement strand
GGTGCGGAAGCCGACGTGTTCGTCACGGGCGAGATGTCACACCACGACGCGCTCGCGGCGCTCGCGGCCGGCACATCGGTCGTGCTCGCGGGTCACAGCAACACCGAGCGCGGGTTCCTGCGCGTGCTTGAGAAGCGGTTGCGCAGGGCCTTCGGCAAGGACCTCGATGTGCGCATTGCGCGGTCGGACCGCGATCCGTTCGTGGTCGTCTGAGGAGCTGCACGAGGCGGCGCCATCGAGAGCAGAGGGACTTGCGGGGGGGGGTATTTGCCTACCGTGCTGGGATGGCAACACCCATCGCGCAGTGGCGAACGATGACGGGGATCCGGCGGACGTTGGCGACGGATAAGGTCACCGTCCTCGTGGAAGCCTACCACCGTCTTGCCGACGGCGAAGTGCAGCGCGTCGACTTCGTCGTGACCGACAGCAACGGTGTGAGCACGCAATCGGTGACGAGTCGCTCGCTGACGGCGCCTGACGACACCGACATCACCGATCCGCTGCCCGGATGGTCGGGATCGGGTCCAGGGAAGATCTGGGGCTTTGCGTACGACGTGCTGATGACGCGACCGGCCGGCACGATCACAGTGGACGCGACGGTCGTGCCGACGCAAGGCACGAGCTTCTCACTGCCGCGGCTGACGATCTACAACCACAAGAACGGCTTGCTGCCACCGTCGACGAACGTGATCTGGTGTTCGCCCACCGGCGATGACACCACCGGGACCGGGTCGCAGACTGCTCCGGTGAGGAGCATCCAGAAGGCCTGCACGCTTGCGAGCACGGGCGGCGACGCGGGCGGCGCGACGGTGTACCTGACGATCGGCACGCACCTGTGGGCGCGCGGCGGTCTGGCGGGCAGCTATGGTCAACCGTCGATCATCACGAGCGGCCACCATTGGCTCCGCATCGAATCAGCACCTGGCCTCACACGCGACCAGGTGATCGTGACAAGGCAAGCTGACGCCGACGACACCTGGCTCGCGGTCAGCGGGCCGACTACGGACCGCTACGAGTTCCGCCTGCGTCTGCGCAACGTGACGATCGAGGGCAAGGGTCTCGTCGTCGCCAACGCCCCAAATGTCTCGGCCCACGCCTGGCTCGATGGCTGTGCCGAGCGCAGCCCGTTCGTCAATTCGATCCACGTCGGTGCCTACGACACCGACTCGCAAGGCATGGCCGTGGCCAACAGCGGCTTCATCTTCGTGACGGGTGGCTACCGCCACCACGTGATCAACGGTTGGCACGGCGCCAAGATGGTGCGCGGCTGCAGGATCGAGAACTGGATCGGCATCGTGGCCCAGTGCACGAGCAGCGACCAGGGCGTCTGCAACGTCTACATCGGCAAGCAGCGCTACAAGACCGGGGTCGATGGCTGGTTCGATCCGATCAGCGGCCTGTTCGACATCACGGTGCCGTCGACAGGGGTGATGCGCGTCACGGCCCGCAACTCGAGCGTGCCGAACTTCGTGGCGCAGGTCACGAACTTGATCGGGCTCGTAAAGATGGGAGTCAAGGTCGATGGCATCGACGACAGCGTCAACTACGGCGCATGGCAGGTGCTCGGTGCGGGCAATGCGTCGGGAACCGGCTATCCGTACGTCACCCTCGCCAACCCCGACGCGGTTCCGGAGTCGCCGCCGACCAACCTGGAGCTTCGCCTCGCGCGGGTTCCCGATGGCGCACCATGGGAAGAGTTGATCCATCCCGATGTGCTGCACGTCAACACCAACCCCGCGAACTATTCGTTCACGAACGTGCGGGCCTTCGATCTGGGGGAAACGCAGGGCCTGTTCGGCAAGAACCGGCTGCTGACGCGCTGCGCGTTCGTCAACGTCGCGGCGAGCGGTGATCTGGGGAACTCGTGGTTCATCGTCGATGCGGGCGAGAGCGGAGGCTGGAACCACGTGATCATGCGTCACGTCACTTGCATCGGGGTGTGGCATTTCGAGCGCCGAACCAACTTCACCTACGCAGACTCCGAGGTCTACGACTGCGTCTTCGACGAAGCTGCATTCGACAACGGCAGCACAGCGCCGCCGGTGGCGGCATCGAACAACCATTTCCAGGCAGGAGTGTCATTTGGATCGAACGCTTCGGTGAGCTTTCCGCCTCCAGCACCAACGTTCTGGGCGGACGCCAACTACGCGACGAGCGGGAACTACTCGGCGAAGAACCCGGGCCCCGGGTACCAGAGCGCTTCGCAGACATGGACCAGACCTGCCACCTATTCATCGTCCCCACCTGATCGTGATGCGTGGACCAATGTGGCCAAAGATCCAACGCAGGGTGGAGGTTGGGTATGAGCCGCTCTGCCACCATGATGTGCGTCCTGGTCGCGCCCGCGCTGCTGCCTGGTCAGGCTATCGTGTTCGACTCCACGCCAGGGCCCACGGGCGACGCCGTGATCATGGGAACCGAAGGGCGCGGTCGACTCCTCATGTCTGCCGACGACGGTGTGCACGGCCTTGAGATGTTCGCCGTGGATGCGTTCGGCACGCCGTTGCTCATCGAGTTCCTTCCAGGCCCGGCATCCTCATTTCCTGCACTGATCGGCAGGGGAAAGGACATCGTCTTCTTCGTCGCCGACGGTCAACTGCAATCGCGCTTGTGGCGGATGAACCCCGCCACGAGTGTCGTAACGATCGTGAGCCCAACGGTGGATAGCCCAGGGGAACTGGTACCAGTCAGTAACGGCTTCGTGTTTCGAGGCCATGACACGGTCCACGGCGATGAGCTGTGGCGCACGGATGGAACGACGCCTGGCACCTACATGCTGTTCGACCTCCTGCTCGGAGGACTGTCGGCCTACCCAAGCCGTTTTGTCGGCAATGGGAGCATTGCCCTCTTCAACTCTGGACAGTTCTCCAATGAACCATGGAGGACCGATGGTGTGACTGCGCAGTTGTTGCTCGACATCAACCCGACTGGAGGTAGCAACCCATCCGGTTTTCTCCCAGTAGGTTCAAGATGGTTCTTCACAGCCTTCACGCCGGCGACGGGCCGCGAACTATGGACGAGTGACGGTACTACTACAGGGACCCAACTGCTGGAGATTGGGCCCGGCAGTGCTACGGGGGCCGGGAATCCGGTGCGATGCGGAACCCGGGCAATGCTGATCGGGGACGACGGTGTTCATGGCGCAGAGCCATGGATCTCGGATGGGACGACCGCTGGCGCAACCATGATTGCCGACATTGCGCCGGGATCTGGCAGCAGCACTGCGCCGTTCGTGCCCTCGATGTTCACCGTCGGAGACGGAGCATTCTTCTTGGCCAACGATGGCATTCACGGGTTCGAGCCGTGGTTCACGGACGGGACCGCGGCGGGAACTCACTTGATCGCCGACATCAATCCCGGGTCCGCGAACAGCTGTCTGTATCCATTCCTGTCTCCTCAACCCGTGTTCGCCCTGGCCATCGGCGAAGACCGCACCGTCGCCTTCGTCGCCGATGATGGCGTGCACGGCAACGAGATCTGGATCACCGACGGCACGCCGACGGGCACCTTCATGTTGCCAGAAACGCTGTCCGGTCCCGCGAGCGCCGAACCGCGCGACTTCACCCGCGTCGGCCCCAACGTCTTCTTCACCGCCGACGATGGCGTGCTCGGTCGCGAACTCTGGTCGTTCCCGACCTCGCTGACACGCGCCGCCGTGATCGAGACGATGTCGCCGCCCTGCACCGGCTCGCAGCCGTATCCGCGCATCAAGACGCAATCGGTGCCGAGGGTCGGCAATCCCGTCTTCGCGATCGGTGTCGAACAAGCGCCGCCGAACGCGCTCGCCGTGCTGCTGCTGGCTTTCGATCGCTTCGACCAGCAGAGCGGCGGCTGCACGGTGTTCCCGCATTCGCCCGGCGTCGCCTTCGGCACGATCACCTCGGCCGCTGGTGGCGCGAACGTCACGGTGCCGATTCCGGCCCTGCCATTCCTCGCGGGTGCCCAGCTCTACGCGCAATGGGGAGCGGTGCAATTCGGCGGTCCGATCGCCGGCGTCGTCACCGTGAGCGACGCACTGTTCGTGCAGGTCGGCAAGTAGGAGGATCCAATGCGCATCAAGCTCGCCCTGTACTGAATAGCTCGCGCTTGAACGGTGTCTCGACGCCACGCCAGCCAGGAATTGCTGCGCGGTTCATCCATGAAATCCGGGTCGTCGAGGGCTCAGATTTCCTGGATAAACCACCCGTGCGCGGGCCCCCTCGCGCGGGCACAGATCACGCCTCGACGGGACGTTCTTCCGGCCGCCGGATCGCGTGCCGGAAGAAGTAGTTCACGATCGGGATGCCGAGCACGAGGCCCCAGATGCCGAACAGCTTGCCGGCGATGGTCAGCACGATCAGCACGAGCACCGGGTTCATCTTCATGTGATGCCCGTAGATCTGCGGATTCAGCACGTAGGTCTCGATGGCGTGGATCACGCAGATGAGCAGGATGGCGAGCAGCAGCGACGTCACGCCGCCGGCCTGCAGCGCGAGCAGGCAGATCGGCGTCGAGCTGATGAACGTGCCGACCACGGGGATGAAGCTGCAGAAGAACACGATCGTCGACAGCACGAGCAGGTTCGGCAGGCCCATGAGCCAGATGCCGATCGCGGTCAGGATCGTGTTGCAGACGCAGATGAAGAGCTGGGCCTCGAGGGCGCGGCCCAGCACGCGGCCGAAGCCGGCGACGTTGTCGGCGACCTCGTCGTAGATGAAACCGATCTTGGTGTGCGACAGGCCTTCGATGCCGCGGCTGAGACCAGGCAGGTCGAGCACGATGAGGAACGAGAACAGCAGCGAGAGCAGGAACGAGGACACGTAGCCGATCACCGATTGCCCCCATTCGAGCGGGTTCTCGGCCAACGACTGCCCGACGTGGGCGAGCACGTCGCGCACGATGTGCAGTTCGCCTTCGTTTCCGGGCGGGTTCGAAGGCGCTTCGCCGGGTCGGTGCACCGTGCCATCGCCGAGGTCGCGCAGGGCGGAGCTGCGCTTGGCCAACGCGTCGTAGAACGACGCTTCCTTCAGGAACTTGTTCACCTCGCGGTCGGCGTCGTCGGCGTACTTCTGCCGGTTCTTCCAGAACGTGTCCGCCTGCTCCTTCACGTTCGGGAACAGCGTGAAGCCGGTCGCCAGCAACGTGCCGAGGAACACGAGTCCGACGATCGTGACGCGCAGCGGCCGGTTCCGGATCCGATGTTGCAGGCCATCGACGCCGTGCGCCTGGATGTAGGCGAACACGAACGTCAGGAAGATCAGCAGCAGGAACGGCCGCAGCAGGTAGAGGATCGCGATGAGCAGTCCCCACACGAACGTGCGGCTGCCCAGCGAGAAGATGCGGTCCCACGGCGGCGGCAGGGTCTTTTCGGAGGAGTCCGTGCTCGGAGACATGCGCGGCGCGGACGGTACGCGGGTCGCGGTTCGATGGCCAGCCACGATCCGGAATGTGCCCGGTCGGGTGCGCGGTGGTTGAACGTGTGTCGCCGGTCGGCGCGACTTTCATCCGGGCCTGAAGACCTCGGCGCCCCAGGACAGCAAGGCGATCCGCGGCAAGAGATTGACGGGCGCCAAGGTCGATTGGCAGCTGCTGTTGCTCGGTGGTGTCGGCCACAGCTTCACCAACCGCTGGATCGACGCGCATGGCTTTCCGGGCTTCGCCTACGACGTGGTGGCGGATCGGCGCTCGTGGCTTCTGATGCGCGCCTTCCTCGACGAAGTGCTCGCTCCGGCTGTGGCGTAGGGCTTGATGACGTGCACGCCGGCATCCGCTGCTGGTCGCCCGCCGGCTGGCGGGCCATGATCCTCGTCATGTGGTGTCCGGCCGTGATCCTGATCGTTGCCTGGCGCGTGCGTTGGCCCGACGGCAAGACGACGGATCACGATCTGTCGAGGACCACCGGTACGGTGACGCTGCGGCGATGAACCACGCACGGACTCCATGGCTGCTCGGTGCGGTGACGTTGCTCGCTGGCTGCGGCGGACGCGCAACGCAGCCGGAAGGACACGTGCGCATGGTGGCACTGCTCGAGGAGCGCGCGAAGCAGGCGTTCGAGGACAACCAGTTCTTCGGTGAACGGGCGTTGCGGCAATTGCGCGCCGACTTGCAGCGTCAGGGTGACGCAGCACCGTGGCGCCTGTGCCTCGACACGGCGGTCGGCGAACTGCAGCTCGGCCACGAGCGGCTCGGCATCGAATTGCTGACCGCGGCTCGCGAGGCGATGAAGTCGGGCCAGATCCAGGGCAGCCGCGACGCCGCGGTCGCGGTGAGCTTCCATCTCGGTGTCGCGTGGATGCGCCTTGGCGAGACCGAGAACTGCTGTGCCACGCCGACGCAGGAGACCTGCATCCTGCCGATCGTCGGCACCGGCATGCACAGCAAGACCGAGGGCTCGACCAACGCGATTGCGTGCTTCCAGGAAGTGTTGCGCAACACGCCGCCGACTGACTACTGGCACTACGCCGCACTCTGGCTGCTGAACATCGCGCACATGACCCTCGGTACCTACCCCGATGGCGTGGCCGAGCCCGACCGGCTGCCGCCGCAATCGTTCGCGCCGGAGGTCGAGTTCCCGCACTTCCGCAATGTCGCGGCCGAGGTAGGGCTCGACACGATGGGCACGGCGGGAGGTGTCGCGATCGACGACTTCGATGGCGACGAGTACCTCGACCTCGTCGTCTCGGATTGGGCGCCGCGTGGGCAGCTGCGCTTCTTCCGCAACGGGCGCGACGGCACGTTCACCGACCGCACCGAGGCCGCGGGCCTCATGGGCATCACGGGCGGGCTGAACCTCGTGCACGCCGATTACGACAACGACGGCGATCTCGACGTGCTCGTGCTGCGCGGCGGTTGGTGGTTCGAGACCGGGCGCCTGCCGAGCTCGCTGCTGCAGAACCACGGCGACGGGACCTTCACGGACGTGACGTTCGCGGCGGGCCTCGGCGAACGGCAGTTGCCGACGCAGACGGCGGCGTTTGCCGACTACGACCTCGACGGCGACCTCGACCTCTACTTCGGCAGCGAGAGCTCGCCGCGCGTGCGCTGTTCGTCGCAACTGTTCCGCAACAACGGGAACGGCACGTTCACCGAAGTCGCCGCTCTGGCGGGCGTGCAGAACGACGCCTACGCGAAGGGCGTCACGTGGGGCGACTACGACAACGATCGCTGGCCCGACCTCTACGTGAGCAACATCAGCGGCAAGAACCGTCTCTACCGGAATCGCGGCGACGGCACGTTCGTGGACGTCGCGGTGGAGGCGGGTGTCACGGGGCCGGACGCGAGTTTTCCGGCGTGGTTCTGGGACTTTGACAACGATGGGGCGCTCGACCTCTTCGTGTCGAACTACAACACGGGCATCGCACACATCGCGTCGCACCTGCTGAAGGGGGCACTGAGCTACGAAGTGGCGCGGCTCTACCGCGGCGACGGCAGAGGTGGCTTCCGCGACGTGGCACCGCAGTTCGGCATGAAGTACCCGGCCATGCCGATGGGCTGCAACTTCGGCGACCTAGACAACGACGGCTGGCTCGACTGCTACCTCGGCACGGGCGATCCGCAGTACGCGAGCCTCATGCCGAACCTCATGTTCCGCAACCTTCTGGGCAAGGGCTTCCAGAACGTGACGATGGCGGGCGGCTTCGGCCATCTGCAGAAGGGGCACGGCGTCGCCTTCGCCGATCTCGATCACGACGGCGACCAGGATGTCTTCGAGGTCGTGGGCGGCGCGTATCCGGGCGATGCCTTCCGCAACGTGCTGTTCGAGAACCCGGGTTTCGGCAACCACTGGCTCACGATCCGGCTCGTCGGCGAGCAGAGCGTGCGGTGCGCGATCGGGGCGCGGTTGTGCATCACGATCCGCGAGAACGGTGCTTCGCGCGTCGTCTATCGGCACGTGAACACGGGTGCCAGCTTCGGCAGCAACCCGCTGCGACAGACGATCGGGCTCGGCAAGGCCGAGCAAATCGAGCGTGTCGAGGTGTTCTGGCCGAAGACGGGGGTGACGCAGGTCGTCGAGGGCGTGCCGCTCGATGCGACGGTTCGTGTCGTCGAAGGGCAGCCGGGGTTCACGGCGATCGATGTGAAACCGACGCCGTTCCACCGGAGATGAAGGATCGTGGCGCGGGCCGCGGCGGCCCGGCACACTGCGTGCGTGAAGCTGCTCGTCGTGATCGCGGTCGGCCTGCGCCCGAAGGATCTCGCGCACGCGGCGGTCCTGCGTGGGCTCGGCGAGCACGGCTTCATGGCGCCGCTCGACACGGTGTTCCCCGCGGTCACGTGCAGTGTGCAGGCGACGTTCCTCACGGGCCTCTTGCCGTCGGGCCACGGTGCGGTCGGCAACGGTTGGTACTTCCGCGACCTCGCGCAGGTGTTCATGTGGCGGCAACAGAACCAGCTCGTGCACGGCGAGAAGCTCTACGAAGCGAGCAAGCGCGGCTTCGGCTCGCGCACGGCGAAGCTGTTCTGGTGGTGGAACATGTATGCGCCCGGCGTCGACTGGAGCGTGACGCCGCGGCCCGTGTACCACGCCGACGGACTCAAGCGACCCGGCCTCTACAGCGAGCCGCAGGATCTGCAGCA
>JAYUCN010000725.1:0-3537 GCA_043740335.1 Planctomycetota bacterium | reverse complement strand
TACGGTGATCCAGCGTTCTTCGGCAGCCGCGCGGTAGGCGCAGTCGACCACGACGACCGACGCCAGTGCATCGGCGTCGCCGATGACGGGAGCCTCGGTGCCGGCGATGCAGGCCGCAAAGTTCGCGAGCTGGGCCGCAAACGCCGCGACCTTGTCGTAGCCCTGGCCGAACCCTTGCCAGGTGCCGGCGGCGGGCTTCCAGCGCGACTGCTGCCAGCCGATCTCGATCGTGCCGAGCGTGCCGTGGATGCGAACGTAGGCGGCGGTCTCCTTGTGCAGGCTCCACGACAGGTCGATCGAGCCGAGCGCACCGCTGTGGCTCGTGAACAGGAGGCGGGCCGTGTCCTCGACGTCGATCGGCTGCACGCGCCGGCCGAACTGCGCCTGCACTCGCGCGATCGGACCGAGCAGGAAACGGGCGAGGTCGACGCTGTGGCAGCCGTTGTCGACGAGCACGCCGCCGCCGCTCTCGGCGGCGCGCGCATTCCAGCGCCGTGTCATGTCGACATGCGAGCAGAACACGTTCTCGTAGAGCACGACCTCGCCACAGCGGCCCGCATCGAGCAGCGCGCGTGCCGCCGTGACGTCCGCCGTGTAGCGGAACTTGCTGCCCATCATGAGGCGACGTCCGGTCGTGTGGGCAGTCCGCAGCATGCGCAGCGCGGCGTCGACGGTGGGGGCCAGCGGCTTCTCGCAGAGCACGTGCAGGCCGCGCTGCAGCAGCAGTGTACTCAGGGCTTCGTGGCGATCGGGTGGCGTCAATACGAGTGCGGCACCGAGCGGCAGTCCGGCGCGCGCGAGGGTGTCGAGGTCGGCGAACGCCGGCACTCCGGCAGCGGCGGCGAGCGCTTCGCGGGCTTGCGGCACGGGGTCGACGAGGGCGACGAGCCGCAGGGTGGGCACGCGTGCAAGTGCCTGCACGTAGTCCCTCGCAATCGCGCCGCAGCCGACGATCGCGAGCGGCACCGAGGTTCGTGCCTGCTCAGGCATGTTGCAGTTCCGCGGCGGCGGTGCGGATCACCGTGGCCACGGCGGCGATGTGTTCGGGCCGGTAGCGTTCGTTGATGGGCAGCACGACGACCTGCTCGAGTGCCTGCACCGCACCAGGGTAGTCGTTGCGCACGAACAGTGGCATGGGCGCGTCGCGTCGCGGATTGTGCTGCAACGGCAGCCACGTCACGGGCGAACGGCGCCAGTCCTGGAACAGCGCGCATTCGAAGGCCGGCTTCTGGATGTAGCGCGGTGTGCAGGCGACCCCGGCCGCCTGCATGCGCTTGCCGAGTGCCTGCGCACCGCCCTCGACGACCTGAGGATCGACGAAGAACGCAAACTTCCAGTACGAATGCGTGCCGTGCTTCGGGTCGGTCGGCAGGTGCAGGCCCGTGATGTCCTGCAGTGCGTGCCGCAGTGCCAGCGCGACCCCGCGGCGTCGAGCGACGACCCAGTCGAGCTTCGGCAACTGCGCGGTGGCCACGGCGCCCTGCAGTTCCGTGAGACGGTAGTTGAGGGCTGGGAAGTAGTGGTCGGGCAAGCTGTCGCCATAACCCCAGGCCTTGTTGACGAACAGGAACACGCGCTTCGCCAGCGCGTCGTCGTCGGTCGCGACGATGCCACCTTCGCCCGTCGTGATGTGTTTGCCCTGCTGGAGTGAGAAGGCCGCGAGCGCGCCGAAGGTGCCGACCTTCCGGCCGGCGTGCGTGGCGCCGAAGGCCTGGGCCGCGTCTTCGATGATGGGCAGATCGTGTTCGCGCGCGAGTGCGAGGATGGGGTCGAGTTCGCACGGCAGGCCGAACAGATGCGTGACGACGATCGCCCGCGTGCGCGGCGTGAGCTGGGCCCGGATCGAAGCAGCCGTCACGTTCAGAGTGTGCGGATCGACGTCGGCGAACACGGGCACACCACCTTCGTAGAGGATCGGCGTCAAGGCACCCATGTCCGTGATCGGTGTCGTGATCACTTCGTCGCCCGGTCGCAGGCCGAGGGCGGCGATCGTGCAGTGCACGGCGGCCGACCCACTTGCACAGGCGATCGCGTGCTTGCGACCCAGCCACTGCGCGAAGCGCTGTTCGAACATGGTGACGAACGTGCCCTTCGTCGAGGTGAGCGTGCCGCTGCGGATCGCGGCCGCGACGAGCGCGATCTCGTCCTCGCCGAGGGTGCGCCCACTGGCGTCACCGTCGCTTGGCAGGCCAGCGTCGGGCGCCTTCGGCATGACAGGGGGAACGGCCCGTCCTGCGAGCAGGGTCGGCAGATGCGAGAGGATCGTGGCCACGGCATCGCCGCTGCCGAGCGCCACTGGCCGCGGCGCCGCCAGTGCCTGCGACACGATCGCGGCGAGTGTGCCATGGACAGGCGCCAGGTGGCAGACACCCGTGGCGACCAGGTCTGGACGCGCCGTGCTTGCAGACAGCACGACACACGGCACCGAGGTCGCCGCGGCAAGCTCCTGGTAGCTGGCGCTGTCGGTCAGTACGGCCCGCGCCGTCACGGCGGCGTCGAGCTGAGCCTTTGCCGAAGCGCCCGCGGCGAGCGTGATGCCCGGCGGCAGTTGCAGGGCCAGGTGCTCGAGCGCCGGGCCGAGCACCGTTGCGACCGCACGCACGGGCAGCACAGTGGCCTTGCCGGCGGCGGCGACCTTCGCGAGCAACTCGGCGAGGTGCCTGCGGTCGGCGACGGTCTCTGTGTGCTCGAGCGCGAGCCAGAGGCAAGGAACGACGGCGCGCTTCTGGGCTGCCAGCGCACGCAGTGCTTGCGGCAACAGGCTGCCGACGACGCGCATGCGTTCTTTCGGCAAGCCTTCACGCTGCAGGTCGCGAAGCTGCCATTCGCTCGCCACGAACCAGGCCGTGGCGGCGTGGTCGGCGAGGCGGCGGTTCCGTTCGTGCGGGCAATCGGGCGCGTGGGAACGCAGGCCGGCACCGAGCCGCACGACCGGCACACCATCGCGGGTCGATGCCATGCCCAGCGTGAGCGCGAACGTACCATGACCAGTCGTCAGCACGCCCGACCAGGAGCGCTGCAGCAACTCCGCGGCGAACTGCGCCGCTGCCGCGTAGCGCGCCGACGCCGTGGCCGAAGGTGACGGCGCCCGCACGATCTCCGGCACGGGCAACCCCAGCTCGCGCGCGTCGGCGAGTGCTTCGCCGGTACCGAACCAGGCCACGGTGGCCTCGATGCCCGCCGCCGGCAACGCCTGCAGCAACGGCGCCAGTGCGAGCGCCTCGCTGCACGAACCCAGAGCGATGAGCAGGCGCGACAACGTGGCTATCCGGGACCGGGCTGCTGGTTCATGCGCACCGCCACGACGCTGAGCAGATCGTTGACGCACTGCTCGATGCGGTTCACGCTGGCGACGTTGTCGAGCACGATCGCCTTCCTCGACGTGGCCGGCTGGAAGATGAGCCGCCCGCTGCGCATGAGCATGTATTCGACGACGTCGTAGATCTCCTTGTTCATCTCGAGGCCCTCGGTCGACCAGCGTTGGATGTCGCCGAGGTAGCCGGAATGGTGCAGGATTTCGCGCGCGTTGACTTCGTA
>JAYUCN010000724.1:0-8599 GCA_043740335.1 Planctomycetota bacterium | reverse complement strand
CGCCTGGAAGAACAGCGGCACGTCCTGCAGAGACGGCTGTGCCCCCAACGGCACGCTGACCTGCAGATGACCATTCAACCCCATGAAGCCGGGCCAGGCATTGCCCAGCAACTCCAGGCCGATGTCGAGCGAGCGCGGGTCACCCAACGGCCAGAGCGGCGTCGGCCCCGAGTTGGTCGACGGCACGATCATCGTGAGCTCAAACGGGTAGAGCCCCGTGTAGAGGTCCATGTCGAGCACACCGGGCATCGAGCCACCGACGACGTCGAGTTCGAAGCTCTGGGCGCGCAGTCCACCGCACAGGAAGGAGACGCCCAGTCCGGTGGCCAGTCCGGCGGCCAGTGCGGTGGTGAGTCCGGCAGAGACGAGCGAGTGGGGAAGCATGTGCATTTCGACGACCTCCGAAGGAGCCGGGATTATGCGACAGGCAGTCCGCCAGTGCAGGCCCAGTAGCTGCTTCCGTCCGAAATCACCGGCGGCCGTCTTCGCACCCGTCGCGCTTGCACCACCATTGGCAAGGCGCTCTACTCGGGCGCGCGTTGGCGGACCAACGCCCACGCGCTCAGCTCTCTGCTCTGCATCGAACCGAGACCTGGGCAGCTACCGGCACCTCTCGCCAGGCGTCGGGGAGCCAACGGTTCCGGCGGGGGCAACCTCTCCAAGCCCGCAAGGGCACCCTCGCCAAGGTGTGGAATAGAGTTCCGGTCGGCGGCCTGGCCGCCGACCGGATTTTCCTCGCGGGCGCTGGCGCCGTCGCCGCCGGCAATCCAGGATGGCGGCTCGATGCCCATCTACACCCGCACTGGCGACGAAGGCGACACCGGGTTGTTCGGCAATCGCCGCGTGCCCAAGGACCATGTGCGCATCGAGGCGTACGGCACGATCGACGAACTCAATGCGTTCGTCGGCCAGTTGCGCGCAGACCTCGGCGATCCCGAGTTCGACCGCCAGCTGAAGACGATCCAGGATGCGCTCTTCGAAATCGGCGCCGACCTCGCCACCGAGGGCGGGCAGGCGTGCCTGCTGCGCGTCCAGCCCGCGATCGCGGAACTGGAGCAGTGGATCGATGCCTCGGAAGCCCGGTTGCCGCCGCTGCGCACCTTCGTGCTGCCAGGCGGTTGCAAGACCGCCGCGATGCTGCACGTGTTACGAACGGTCGCGCGCCGGGCGGAACGGCGCTACTGGACGCTGGTGCGCGCGTGCGCGTCCGGACCAACGCCGGTCGTGGTGCCGCGCGCCATCGGCATCTACCTGAACCGGCTGTCGGACCTGTTCTTCTCGTGGGCGCGACGCGCCAATCAGGCCGCCGGCGTTGCCGACGTGCCATGGACGCGGGGCTGACGGGACGCGCAGCTGACGCCGGACGTGAGAGTCAGACCGGGCCCGCAGCCGTGCGGCCGAGGCGACACGCGCGGCGCAACCACATCATGGCCCGTTCGACCTCGCGGGGGCCCGTCACGGGGATCTCCACGAACTCACGCGAATGCGGGTCGCCGTCGTCGGGCATCCGCTTGGCGCCGATGATCTTCAGTGCCTCGGTCACCTGCGGCGGGGCCAGCTTGACGACCACGCCCTTCTTGCCGAGGTAGGAGAACACCTGTCCGCGCACGAAGAAGCTGTCCTTCCCTTCCTTCTTTTCGCGGTTGACGTCTTTCCAGGCGCAAAGCCGCTCGACAATGGTGGCAAGTGGATCCATGGGGGCGAACAGCATACCCACAATGCCACCCGATCGCCACCTTCTACCCTGCATTTGCGGTGGCGGCCCCCACTGGATCGCTCACCGCCGCGACACCAGGTTCTTCGTCACGAGCCAGACCATCGCGGGGTATTCGTCGAGCCGGCGTCGCAGGTACTGGATCGCCATGTCCCACCCGAGCGCGAACGGCACGTACAACCGCGCCTTGATGCCCTGCCGCTGCAGGTCGGTCAGGAAGCGATCGCGCGGCACCCCATAGAGCATCTGGATCTCGAAGCGGTCGCAAGGGACCCCGGTCTTTGGCACCACGTGTTCGACGAAGCGCCGCACGCAGGCGTCGTCGTGGCTCGCGAACTCGACGAAGTGACCGCGGCGCAACAGCGTCTCGGCGTAGACCAGCATGCGGTCCTTCATCGCCTGTTTGTCGACCAGCGCCACGTCCGCAGGTTCGCGGTAGATGCCGATCACGAGCCGCACCCGCATCCCCGCCGGCAACGCGTCCAGGTCCTGCTCGGTGCGATGCAGCCTCGTCTGCAGCACGCAGCCAACGTGACGGTGGCCCTCGGCATGCAGAGCCCGCAGGGCGTCGAGCGTGAAGTCCGTCCAGTGCCGGCTCTCCATGTCGATCGTGAGCGCCACTCCCTTTTCGGCCGCGCGGGCCACGATCTGCCGCATCGCGTCGAGGGCACCCGCCGCATCCCCACCGTGCTGCAGGGGCCGCGTCGTGTAGGAAGAAGGCTTCAGCGACAACGTCGGCCGCGCTTCCGCCGGCAGCTCTGCTTTGGCGGCGGCGTCCACCATCTGCAGGTAGGTGTCGAGGTTGAGGCGCGCCTGGTCCGCGCTCCGGATGTCCTCGGCCAGCAGGTCGAGGGTCGACAACAACCCGCGTTCGCGGCGCAGCTTGTGCACGACGCGCATGGCCTGCACGAGCGAGTCCCCCGCGACGTAGGGCTTGGCGAAGAACCGCACCAGAAAGGCGGGGATGACGCGAATCAGCGGGTTCACGGCGGGCGGGGATCATGCCGCCTCGCGCTGCGGAATGCCACGCAGGGGCCGCGAGCCACGCCCCGCACCCGTCGCAATGACCAGGCGCCTCAAGTTCGCCCATGCCATCGCGCCGATCATTGGCTTCGAGGCATGGAACGAATGCGAATCACGTGGCTGCTCGAAGCGACCGATCAGATCTGGGGTGGCGTCAAGGTGGCGCTCGAAGACGCCAACTGGCTGCATCGCCGCGGCCACACGGTGACCGTCGTGAGTCGCTCGGGCCCGCCCGCCTGGATGCGTCTCCTGTGCGACTTCCGCAGGGTCTCCGACTTCCGCCCCGAACACCTGCCCGATGCAGAGGTGATCGTCGCCACGTTCTGGACCACGGTGCCGTGGGCCGCGAGTGCAGGGCCCGGCAAGGGCGTGCCGGTGCACTTCTGCCAGGGCTACGAGGGTGACAACCCGGAGAACGGAGCACTGCGCGATCGCATCGAAGCGGCATACCGGCTGCCCCGCGTGCAGCACGTGACGATCGCGCCGCACCTCACCGGGCTCCTGCGCCAACGCTTCGGCATCGAGAGCAAGCAGGTCGTCTACGCGATCGATCACGCCGTGCACTTCCCGGCACCCGAGCGCGCCCCGCAGACGCCGCTGCGCATAGGCCTCGTCGGCCCCTGGCAGATCGCGTGGAAGGACCTCGCCACCGGCTTTCAGGCCTGCCGGCTCGCCCATCGCGCCGGCCAGCAGCTCGTGCTCGTGCGCGCCACGAACACGACACCCGACGCCGCCGAGCGCGGGGCACCGTTCCCGGTCGAATGGCACCAGCAGGTGCCGCCCGCGCAGATGGGCGACTTCTACCGCTCGCTCGACGTGTTCCTCGGCACCAGCAGCGGCAGCGAGGAAGGCTTCTTCCTGCCGGCGATCGAAGCCATGGCGTGCGGCGTGCCCAGCGTGCTGACCGACATCCCGTGCTTCCGCAACCACGGCACCGGGACCGGGCAGGACCACTTCGCGCTGTTCGTGCCACCGCGGGATCCAACCGCCATGGCCGAGGCCCTCGTGGTCGCGGGGGCGATGCCCGAAGTGCGCGCCACCTTGCGGCGCGAAGGTCTGTTGCTCGCCGAGGGCTACCACCAGGATCGCCATGGCGAACAGCTCGAAGCCGTGCTGCAAGCCCACGTGCAGGCCATCGGCGGCGAACGGACCATGCTGCGCCTCGTCGGCAGCCCCCCCGAGAGTGCCGAGCAGACGGTGACGAACCTGTGCACGCAGCTGCGGGTCGCCGGCGAACGTCTGCAGCAGGAAGCCCAACCGCAGAAGGCGGCGCGGCTGTTCGCTGCTGCCCACTGCCTCCACCCCGACGACCTCGACCTGCTCGCCCGCGCTGCCGCGGCGCACCAGGAAGCAGGCTGCCACGAAGAGGCGCTGCGACTCTACGATGAACTCGCGGCGCGCGGCGTCGACGACGAGTTCCTGCATGCCGGGCGCGGCCACACGCTGCACGCGCTGGGCCGCATGCTCGAGGCCGCGCAGGCGTTCCGCATCGCCCTCGTGGTCGGCACGCGCACTGCCGATGCCCACAACCGTCTGGGGGTCGTGCTGTTCTCTGCCGGTGACGTGAGCGGCGCACGACACAGTTTCGAACGGGCGCTCGTGCTGCAGCCGGATCACGGCGACGCCCAAGCCAATCTCGCCGCGATCCCTGCGGCCTGAAGCAGAACTCCGTGCGCATCCTCTGCAACCTGCCGCTCGAGTGCTTCGACGAACGCCGAGCACTGCAGGACGTCGAACTCGTCACCTTCGGTCCCAGCGATCGCATGCTCGTCGACGGCGTCCACTTCCCGTTCGACGTGGCCTTCGATCCGTCGACGGGCAGCTGGGACGAACTCGCCGGCTTGTTGCCGCGCGGCTTCCGACCGGACCTGCTGCTGCTCTACTGGCCCGAACAGGAGCCGTTGCCCGCCGGCCTCGAGCACTGCCCGATCCCCGTCGTCGGCGTCATCTCCGACTACAACCTGTCGCTGCCGTACCTCGCAGGCCTGTGGCCGTTCTTCGACGTGCTGCTGTGCGACCGCGCCGGCCAGGACCTGTTCCGTCGTCTGTCGTTCGCCTGTGTGCGCTATTGGTGCCAATACGCGCACAAGCGGCCGTTCCACCACCTCATGCCGGAGGTCGGTCCGCGCGACATCGACATCGGGTTCGTCGGCAACCTGAATCCGGTCGTGCAGCGGCAACGTGCACCGTGGCTCGAGCGCGTGCGAGGACTGCGCGAGCTCGGCGTCGCCGTGGAGGTGCAGAGCGGTGTGCATGGCGAGGCCTACGGCCGTTTCCTCAACCGCTGTCGCCTCGGCTGGAATCGCAGCATCCGCGGCGAGATGAACCTGCGCGCGTTCGAGGTGCCGGCGTGTGGTGCCCTGCTGCTCATGGAGCGCGAGAACCTCGAGGTCGCCGACTTCTTCGTGCCCGGCGAGGAATGCGTACTCTACGGCGACGACGATTTCGAGCCGCTCGTGCGCGACCTGCTCGCCGACCGCGCGCGTTGCGAACGCATCGCCGCTGCCGGTAATCGGCGCGTGCAACAGCACCGCCTCGGCAATCGCCTGCACCAGCTCAGCGACCTGCTCGCGCACCCGGGCCCGGGTCGACCACCGAGCGGCGAAGCGGATCGGGTCCTCGGCCGCGCCGTGGCGATGCTGCCGACCTGGGCGGAAGGCCAGACGGTGGCCGCTGCGGCACTGGCGGCACACGACCTCGCGCCCGACGATCCGCGCACGCTGAACCTGCTCGGCCTCGCGACGCTGCGTTGGCGCGGCGCCGAAGGTGGCGACGCGGCGTGGCGACTCTGGCATCGCGCCGCCGCTGCCGCCCCCGGGTACGTGCCCGCGGCGACCAACCTCGCCGCGATCGCGGCCGCGTCGGGGGACGAAGCATTGCAGCGGGCGACCCGTCGCGAGCTGGACCGCCGCGCCGCCGGACCATCGTGGGCCGATCTCGATGGACCGACGCTGCCGTTCGGCTATGCCGGACTCGCGATCGACCGCTCGCTCGCGCTGCAGGCGGCTGTGCGCACGGGCGAGCCGGCCGTGTTCGCCGATGCGCTGACGCGCTGAGCCGCGTTCTCCAGAGAACCACGTAGCCGCCATCCGGGATCTTCCGCGCGCAACTGCTTGACGCGTCGCGGGCCAAGGAGAAGCTCTCGCGCCCTCGAATCGAGGGACCAGAACCTCCTCCTCGCGACACCTCGAAATGGCCCAGACTGCCCAGAAAACATCCCATCGTTGGTCGTTCTACCGCGCCGGCGGTGTCGACCAGGTCCGCCTCGACAAGGGCGCGGACATCCTCAACCTCGACCAACTCGACCAGAAGCTCTGGGTCGCGCTCAGTTGCCCCGTCAAGGGGCTCGAGATCGACGCCCGCACGCTGGAACTGCTCGACACCGACAACGACGCCCATGTGCGGCCGCCGGAGATCCTCGCCGCCGTCAAGTGGTTGCGCGACGTGCTCGGCAACGCCGATGCGCTCGTCAAGGGCGAGGACGGCGTGGCCCTCGCGAACCTGCGCAAGGACACCGCAGAAGGCAAGACGTTGTTCGCCTCCGCGCAGCACATCCTGCAGAGCCTGGGCAAGGAGTCGGCGACGATCACGGTTGCCGACACGCAGAAGACCGCCGAGGTGTTCGCCAAGGCGAAGCGCAACGGTGACGGCATCGTCCCGCCTGCGACTGTCGACGACGAGAAGGCGCGCGTGGTCGCCACCGACATCGTCGCCTGCATGGGCGGTGCAGCGGACCGCTCGGGCAAGCCCGGCTACAACCAGCAGCAGCTCGACGCCTTCTTCGCCGCGTGCGCCGACTTCGACGCCTGGCAGAAACTCGCCGATGGCGACAGCAAGAACGTGATGCCGTTCGGCGACGGCACCGCCGCCGCGTTCGCCGCGTTCACGGCCGTGCGCGCCAAGATCGACGACTACTTCGGTCGCTGCCGACTGGCCGCCTACGATCCGCGCGCGCTCGCTGCGGTGAACCGCGAGGAGGCCGCCTACATCGCCGCGGCGGCGAAGGATCTCACGATCACGGCGGATGAGGTCATTCACTTCCCGGTGTCGCTGGTCGAAGCGAACAAGCCGCTGTCGTTGAGCAAGGGCATCAACCCCGCCTGGGCAGGTGCCATCGCCAACCTCAAGGCAACTTGCTGCAAGGACAAGGACGCGCTGACCGAAGGCGACTGGGCGGCACTCTGCCAGAAGTTCGCGGCGCACGCCGCGTGGCTCGGCAAGAAGGCCGGCGGCGCCGTCGAGAAGCTCGGCAAGGCGCGCGTGCACGCAATCCTTGCGAGCAACCCCAAGGCCACTCTGCAGTCGGCGATCGACGAGGACCTCGCGGTCGCCGGTGAGGTCGACGCGATGACGCGCGTCGAGAAGCTCGCGCGTCTGCATCGCGACTTCCGGACGCTGCTCAACAACTACGTCAACTTCGCGGACTTCTATGCGCGCCGCGGCGCGATCTTCCAGGCCGGTACGCTCTACCTCGACGCCCGCGCCTGCGACATGTGCTTCCACGTCCACGACGCGGGCAAGCACGCCAGGATGGCGCCGATGTCGAACAGCTTCCTCGCCTACGTCGATTGCACGCGGCCCGGCAGCGAGAAGATGAGCGTCGCCTGCGCCTTCACGGCCGGCGACAGCGACAACCTGTTCGAGGGCCGCAACGGCATCTTCTACGATCGCAAGGGCCGCGACTGGAACGCGACGATCACCAAGATCGTCAGCGCCCCGATCAGCATCCGCCAGGCGTTCTGGTCGCCCTACAAGAAGGTGCTGCGCGGCATCCAGGAAGCGATCGCCAAGAAGGCCGCGGCGGCGGACGAAGCGGCACACGCCAGGCTCGCTGCCGGTGCAGCGGCCACTGGTGCAGCAGCCAAGACCGGCGAAGCACCGCAGAAGCCGAAGTTCGACATCGGCATGGTCGCCGCACTCGGCGTCGCCGTCGGTGGCATCAGCACCGCACTGGCGGGACTGCTCGCCGGCTTCTTCGGTCTCGGTCCGTGGATCCCGATCGGCATCGTCGGCCTGCTGTTCGCCATTTCGGGCCCGTCGATGTTCATCGCCTGGTTGAAGCTGCGGCAGCGCAATCTCGGTCCGATCCTCGATGCGAATGGTTGGGCGGTGAACGCGTTGACGCGCGTCAACATCCCGCTCGGCGGTGCTCTGACGGCGATGCCGGTGATCCCGGCCGGCTCGGAACGTTCGCTCGTCGATCCGTACGCGCCGAAGAAGAGTCCGTGGCCGAAGGTGATCCTGTTCCTGCTCGTGCTCGGCGGTGTCGTGTGGGGCCTCTACCGCGTGAACCTGCTGCACAAGTGGCTGCCGGACTATGTGCCGGCCCACCACCGTGAGGTCGCCTTGAAGGCCGACAAGACGAGTGGTGCGCCGGGCGACCTCGTCAAGTTCACGGTGCAGTCGGACGCGCATCGACTGTCGGTCACAGACACGACCGCACAGCCCTACCAGCAGTTGGGCGAACTCCCTGTGGAACCAGCCACGAAGACCGCCGTGCTGACGATCCCGGCCATGAAGCCTGGCACGCTGTTGATCTCGGACACGGTGGGTGGCGACCAGATCACGATCACGGTCACGGAGCCCGCGAAGAAGTAGAACACCGCGCATGCTGGATGAGAGAACGTCGAGAGGCTTGCAACTGGTGCTCGCGATCACGGCGGCGCTCGGTCTTCTGTTCCAATGCGACCTCGCCAGTGGGGCTCTCATCCTGATCCTGGTGATCCCCGTCCTCGCGTTCTTCGCCGCCGTGTTCCTGCTCGCGCTCGACGCGCTGATCGCGAAGCTGCGGCGCCGACCATGCGGTCACCTGAAGACCGCGCTGCTGCTCGCGCTTGCACTCGGCCCGGGCCTACCCTGGGT
>JAYUCN010000723.1:0-3540 GCA_043740335.1 Planctomycetota bacterium | reverse complement strand
CCGGGCGTGCCCTCGAACGGCACGCCGACCGCTCGCGGCCGCGGCCGTTCGTTCGGCGGCGAGGCGACCGCTTGCGTCGGACGATGCGTGCGCGGTGCGCCCGCACACGCGGTGAGGACCGTAAGCACGAGCGCCGTGAACGCGAGCGATGCGAACGGCAGTCTTGTCATGTCCTCATCATTCCTTGCCAGGACGCTGTCGTCCAAGCGGAGATGCTCACGGTGTGACCGTGCCCTGGATCGCGTTGCTGAGGCCGAAGCACCCCCCGAGCGCGGGGCCCCAGCCCCAGGCATGCGCGCAATACGACGCCCCGATCAACCCCGGGTTGTTCGGCACCAGGAAGGTGAAGCAGTAAGGTCCAGGCTGGCCGAGGAAGCCGATGACGTACGAGTCCAAGATGACGCCGTACAGCACGCAATTCTGGTAGCACATGAGACCGAAGGGCAGCGGGATGAACGGCCCGCACGACGTGAAGGCCACGCCCCACACCTGCGTCGCCGGCAGGTTCGGCGTGTAGCAGATCTGCGCCAGCTGGCCGACCTGGGGAGCGCCCCCAGGCACCAGCGGGATCACGCCGGGGCAGCCGGTGCCGGGAACGGCCACGGTTTGCGCGGCAACAGGAAGGGCGAAGATGGCGGCAACAACACTCGCTCGGAGGATGGAGAACATCGGAAGCATGGGATGGTCCAGTAAGGGGTGAAGGGAGTGGGCGTCGCCAGTGGCTGTCCTGCACGACTGCCCTTGCTGTCCTTCTTGGCGCAGGAATGCGGTCTGCTGTGCAACGATCCATCACGCTTCATGCGGCACGGTGGCCTGGACGCTCGCACCACCGATCGGGCTCCGGTCGGGCAGGGGACGCAAACCAGCACGACCTCGGCACCGGACCAGGGCTCGCCTGTCGGCCGAGGTCACCCTGGCCGCTGGCGACAGCAAACACGTCGAGCTGCGTTGAGCAGCGAGGACCTGACGCATGTGAGACCACGCGTGCTGCCCTACTTCAATTCCAGCACCTCGAACATGCTCACCTCCAAAGCACCCTTCTCGACGGCGATGCCGACGGTGCCTTCCTGCTGGCTCTTTGCACCCGGCGCTTCGAGCACGAGCGTGCCGTTCAGGTACACGCTGCACGTGCCGTGGTCGTGCACGAACACCACGTCGTGCCACACGTCAGGGGCGAGCTTGACCTTGTCGTTGCCGACGAAACCGTCGCCGGAGCTCACGTAGCTCGACCAGGCGGCGAAGATCGCCTCGTTGACCCGGCCCTGCTGGTAGTTGCATTGCACCTTGACCGCGTCCCCTCTTAGCAGGCGCAGACGCACGCGCACACCGACGCGCTCGGCGAACGAACGCACGCTGTGCAAGTGCGTCCAAGGACCGTCGTGCGTACAGCACAGCACGCCACCGGTGAACGACCACTTGCCCGCGTCGTCAGCGGTGAACGCGTCGAGCGACCGCGACGCGAGCAGGTCTTTGCCCTTGGCAGTACGGATGGCGTCAGGGATCGGCCGGCCCGACAGGCCGAGTCGGCCCATCACGTGCGCCCGGTGCGCACCGTCGACCTTGGCTTCCGCCAGCCACGCCCGCCACTCTCGTTCCAGCGTCCGGAACGGCTTGCCGAACCAATGCTGCGCTTCGGTCGTGTTGACGTACCAGCTCTTCACCTTCTGCATGCCGAAGCGGTCGATCAGGAAGCCGAGGAACGAGCCGGCCACGTGATAGGGGTGCACGCCGGGGCCGGCACCCTCGGGGAAGGTGCGGCGCAGCTCGACCAGATCGGGCAGCCGCCCCGTCTGCAGGTACACCGCAGCCCACGCGTGGATCGGCACGCCCTGATCGCTTTCGGCCAGCATCGTGGCCAAACCTTCGACGGCGAACAGGTCGCTCACCGAGTCGTCGGTGCGCGGAAACTGCATCGCGAACAGGTGGGTCAGCTCGTGCACGCCGCGAAAGTCATGCGGCTGGTGCAAGCTCACCGTGCCGGTCGAGAAGGCGACGGCACCGGTGCCGGTGCGCTTCTCCAGGTCTTTGTGATCCGCATAGAGGAACACGAGGATCTTGCCGCGGTAGCGCATGCCGAGGATGCGCTCGAGGGCGACGAACCCGGCCTCGATGTCGGCCACGGCTGCGTCGCGCTGGGCAGCAGTGACGGCGTCGGGGCTGTAGTGAAATCGCGCGTGCGCGCTGTCGTGGCGAGCGCGCAGCTCCACCATCATCCTGCGGTCGAGGTCGGTCGCGCGCGGGTCGTCGTCTTGGGCCGCGACCGGGCAAGGGAGCAGCAGCCACCAGATCCGCAGCAGTGCCTTCATGGCGGCCCATGGTATCGGTGCGCCCGATGCCAGGCAGGCTCGCGCCGGTTTTGGCACCGAGGGCGATGCATTGCTGCACGGCGGCGCCGCGCCGAGGACTCCCGTTCGGCAGAGAAGCGGGCACCGGCCCGCTCAGCTCAGTTGTTCACGTCGATAACGGTCGGCGTGCTCAGCTCGAACCCGCTGCCGCCGAATCCGAGCCCCTGGAACAGGAGCTTGAGATTACCGGTAAAGGGTGGAATCGCCATCGTCGGGAAGCTGCTGAAACCCACGGGGTAGAACTGCCAGAGAATGAAGTTCGGGAAGTAGTAGTCCGGGAAGCAGAAGAGCGAGAAGAACGGTTGCACCGTGATCGACACGGGCACCGTCGGCGGCACGATCTCGACCCAGCTGAAGTTGAACAGGAACGGCGAATAGGCGTCGATCGTCGTGCCTGGCCCGCCCGCGCCGAAGTAGTTGAGCTGGTGCTGGTGCGGCTCCAGCACGTGGCGGCACGCGGACGTGAAGGCGAGGCCGTTGACGTAGCTGGCTGCCCCCTGCGTTGCACTCGTGGGCTGGATGCCGAGTTGCGGACCGAAGGTCGGGCCACCTCCACACGTGCGGCCGACGCCACCGCAGGAGCCGATGTAGATCGTGCCACCACCCGCTGTCGTCAACAGGCTGGCGCCCGTCATCGTCTCCGTCGAGAACACGAAATCCGGTGCTTGGATGACGGTACCCGGGCACGGGAAGATGAACGAGGTCGAGCCCGACGGGTCGAGCTCGAGCGACTCGAGGTCGACCGCGTTCGTCAGGCAGACGCCATTGCGATCCGTCACCTGGGCAGCGACCACGAAGGCGTCCATCTGTGCCTCCGTGTAGACGACCGCGGCGCTGACGGGCAGCACACTCTGCACGTGGACGTAGGGTGTGAAGGCCCAGGTGATCGCCCAGTCGGGCACGGCCAGGAGGTCACCGTCCTTGATCAGGGTGGAGCCGCAGAAGGTCGAGGCCGGGATGTCGGTGTCGAGCGAGAAGAACACGCCGAGGCCGACCTGGTAGGCGATCGCATCGATGTCGATGGGCGTGGTCAGCGGCAGGCCGAGGGCCTGGTTGAACTGCTCCTGGCGCATGAAGTACTCGACCTGACCGTCCGTCGGCACGTTGCTGATGCGGCCGACGTCCCCGGGCCGCAACGGCAGAGTGCTGATGTTCGTGCCCATGGTGCCAATGCTGGCTGCCGAAGGCGACCAGA
>JAYUCN010000722.1:0-3545 GCA_043740335.1 Planctomycetota bacterium | reverse complement strand
AGGTTCATATCAAATATACCGACCAAAAATATAAGCGGGTAGTTGCCTCGGCAATGCTGGCGTACACGGCATAGCCATCGTCGGCGCCGCCGCGGCCGTAGAGCTTGTCGCCCTTGCGCACGGGCTCCCACGGCCCGAGTCCGTCGAACCAGCCCGTCATCTCGGGCTGCTTGTCGAGGTGCCCGTAGAGCAGCACGCAGTCGTCGCCCTCACCCGGGATCTCCATGTAGATGAGCGGCGTTCTGCCATCGAGCTGCATGACTTCGACCGTGAGCCCTTCGATCGCCTGCGTCTTGCACCAGCCGGCGATGAGGTCCACGGCGCGCTGCATGTGCCCGGCCTGCTGCCAGTCCTTGTCGAAGGCGGGCGACTTGTTGGGGATGCGGATGTAGTCGACGATCTGCGGCACGATGTCCTGCTCCCAGACGCCGTCGACGAACGAAGTGATCTTGCGTGGTTCCATGGGCTGGCCGTCGATGCGAACCGACGGCGGCGTGCTACTCAAGTGCGAGCCGTCTGCAACCGCGGAATCGTTGACGAGGAAGTGCAGGTGATGGGGAACCCCTCTGGCTCCTGGTCCCTGCTACCATCTGCCGATTCGAGGTCCTGATGTTGCGAACCCTCATCGTCGTGGCCGCTGCGGCCTTCCTGACGGCTCCCGCACCGGGTCAGCGGACCCCGCTCGGTACCGAAGTGCTGACCAGACTGCTCCAGCAGTACGACAAGAACAAGGACGGGAAGATCCAGAAGGACGAGTACCCGCGCACAGCGGTGGCGTTCGCCAACCTCGACCACGACGGCAACGGCGTGCTCGATGCGGCAGACTTCGCGGCGCCCGCGAAGCGACCGGCGGGTGACCCGCGCGGCCGCGAAGACGCCGACAAACTGCCCAAGGTCGGCAGCATGGCCCCCGACTTCGAACTACCGATGCTCGGCATGAAGGACACGACGGTGAAACTGTCGTCGCTGCGTGGCAAGCAACCCGTGGCGCTGATCTTCGGCAGCTGGACTTGACCCCCGTTCCGCAGCGCGGCCGGTCGGCTGCGCGAGATCCACAAGAAGTACAGTGGCGACGTCGCGTTCTTCCTCGTCTACGTGCGCGAGGCGCATCCGATCGACGGCGTGATGCCGTCGTCGTTCGGCTTCATCGAAGACCCCATGAACGACGCCGAGCGCCTGCACATCGCGGGGACCTGCGTAGAGGATCTCGATCTGCCGATGCCCGCGCTCGTCGACCGCGTCGACGACAAGGTCTCGCGTGCGTACGGCGGCTGGCCCGATCGCCTCTACCTCGTCGGCAAGGATGGCAAGGTCGCGTACGCGGGCGCGCGGGGTCCGCAGGGTTTCGATCCCGATGCCTGGGCCAAGGCAATCGAAGCGGAGAAGGCTCGCATCGCTGCCGAGAAGCCGGCCGTTCCCAGCGACAAGCCGCCCGAGAAGAAGACGGGCAGCGACCCCAAGGTCAACTTGCAGTGATGTTGCTTCCGTCCCGGATCGCGCGCTGCCACGCATGCCGCAGCGTGCAGTGACGCCCCACCAGTGGGCGCGACTTCGCGAACGTCACGGCCACAGAGCGCGGATGCTGTTGCTGCTGCGGAGAACGCTCCCGACGACGAGCCCCTGGCTGTAGAGCGCGGTGCCGGGCGGCAACGACGGCATCGGCAGGTCGAGGAAGTTGGCCACGACGAACGTGTCGATGCTGACGAGCTGCGTGACCGAAGGCAGACCAACCACGGAAAGTTGGAGCGGCTGGGTGCCGAAGACGAGGATGCCCGGCGTCGTGCCGTTCTCCAGGATCAGGACGACGTGGTCGTTGAGCGCGTGGATCCCGATCAGGCTCGCCGAGGCGCCGGTTGCATCGAAGTACTGCACGGCAGCTTGGCCTGGAAAGAACTGTGCCTCGACGGTCATGGACGCCGAGTCGACGCTCCAGCCACCGGACAAGGATGCGATCGAGACGGTGTGACTGTGGTAGCGAATGCGGATCGGGAACCCTGTCGTTCCGATCTGCACGGGGAACTCCGACAGACGTAGCGGCGACCAGGTGCCGCCGAACACCCATGCTTGCGCCTGCAGCTCGAACGACCCGTCGTCGCCGAGGTCGATGTCGATGGTCGCGTCGCCATTGTCGTAGACAAAGCCGAGGAAGCTCAGGTGGATGCGCCCGCTGACCGGTTGTGGTGCGTGCAGCGTGGCGATCACTTCGGTGTCCATGCTGCAACTCGTGGCGACGTACTGGCCGGGAGCGGAAGTGACGTTGGCAATCGCGCTGGCGGAGGCCGTGAACGCCAGGGGCGCGGTTTGTCCGGCGACCGACGGCGTCAGCGTGGCGCGGGTGTGCCCGTCGTTCTGTTGGTACACGCCGTCGTACGAGAAGAACGTTCCTGTGCCAACAGGTCCGATCGGCAGCGCCGCTGTGCCCGTGAAGACCGCTTGCAGGTTGATGGTGACTTGCGCCGTCGCGGCACCGACGACCGGAGCATTCGCAGTGATCGACCACCCTTGGGCGTGGGCGGCGCTGAGCAAAGCGAAGACGACGGCAAGGGCCCTCATGAACGCTTCCTGTTGCCTCGCGCCGAGCGCCACTCGATGCCCGTGAACAAGCCGTCGCGCGCGAACCCCTGGAACCATTCGTTCACCTGGGCGGCACCACGAGCGCGCTCGAGCGCCTTGCCGAGCGGACGTCCCTCGACCAGCGCCGAAAGTACCGCATGCGCGGGCTTCGCCAGTCGCTGCCGCCACACGCGGTCGTCCTTGCGATAGACACACACCCAGCTCACCGATCGCGCCGGCACGGCAATGGGCTTGCCTTCCTTCCACGGCTGATAGAAGTGGTCGACCGGGTAACGGAACGCGAGCAACTGCACAGTCGGGTTCATGACGAAGCGCGCCGTGTCCCACCGTTCGGCGGGCACATTCGCCATGTCCTCGGGCGTGACCGCCTTGAACTCGGGCGCATCGAACGCAATCGAGAGCGCCAGCTCGAGCCTCGCCAGTTCGACGAGGAATGCGCGCCGCGCCAGTGACCGCTGCCGCGCGAGGAACGCCGGGAAGTGGCGGCCGAGCCCGTTGAGATTCGGATGGCGGCTCGGATGCACGACGAGGTAGCGCGCGACGAGTCCGCGGAACGTGTCTTCCCCGACGACGTGCTGCACGGCACCGTAGTCGCCCTGCATGACCTCGACGAGCCGCGCCAGGTAGCCGCCGTTGTAGACCTGGAGCTGCGCCGCCGGCGTCATGCGCGCATTGCCGAGCACGATCTTGCGCGCTTCGACAGCGCGTCTCGGCACGAGTGCGTTCGCCGACCGGGTCGCCATCGCGACCTCCGCCGTCGCAGGGTGTTCCATGACGATCGCGAACCACCGCTGCAGCGTGCGCAGATCGGGCGCGGTCTTCATGCACCCACCGTCGCCGGCCGCCGCGACGTGGACAAAGCCTTGCGCGGTTTGATCCGGTACTTCTCGGCCTTCTTCGCTTCGCGATGCGTCGCCGCGAAGTCGGGGATGTGGGCGTCCCACTCGAGCAGCGTCGAACGCCCGCCGCTC
>JAYUCN010000721.1:0-3545 GCA_043740335.1 Planctomycetota bacterium | reverse complement strand
TCGACCCTGCAGTTGGAAGAAGCCTGGCAGAACCACCTGCTGCATGGTTCTGGTGCGCCCTGGCGGGTGCTCTTCGACCAGTGCTTCAGCCTCGTACTGATCGCGGCCTTGCCAGTTCTCGTCCTGGCCCTGATGCGCAGATTGAAGGCCGAACAGCGGGCGGCAACCCGCCTTGCCCAGAACGAACTGGAACAGCGCGACTCACCACCGCTGTCCGAGTCCTCCGTGGCGAGCGAGGACGTCGCTGCCGACGATCAGCAGGCACCGCCGACTCCATGAGTCCACGCACGCGCGGCACCGCGCGCAGAAGATCGGGGGCTGTCACCCGGCGCAGCTGGTAAAAGTCACGGCGTGACTCTCACCTCGTTCGCGCGCCCACGAGCGCTGCCACTCGTCCTGCTTGCCGGGATCCTCGGTGGTGGTTGTGTGTCCCACCAGCACTCGGTCGGCCTCGGTGCCACCGGCACCCACGAATCGGTGGCGCGGCAGTACTACGCCTTGTTCGGCTTCATCCCCGTGAACGAAGTGGATCCCCAACGGATGGCCGCTGACCTCACGAGCTACACGATCGAAACCAAGTTCGGGTTCGTCGACATGTTGTGGGCGCCGTTCCTGCTGCCGTTCACGATCACGACGCGGACCGTGGTCGTGCGCACCTGAGGGACTGCAATGACCGTCGAGCTCAAGTTCCTCGGCGCGGCTCGCCACGTCACGGGCACCAAGCACCTGCTCACCATCGGGTCCAGCAAGGTGCTGCTTGACTGTGGGCTCGTGCAAGGGCCGCGGCGCGTCGCCGACGAACAGAACCGCAAGCTGCCGATCGCGGGCCGCGAGGTCGACGCCCTGGTGCTCTCGCACGCCCATATCGATCACTGCGGGGCGTTGCCGCGCCTCGTCAAGGACGGCTTTGCTGGGCCGATCTGGTGCACCGACGCCACGCGCGACATGTTGCGCATGATGCTCATGGATGCGGCGCACATCCAGATGCAGGACGCGCGACACCTGCGCAAGCGTGGCCACGTGGTGGAGCCGCTCTACGACGACCAGGACGTCGAGCGAACCTTGCGGCTCGTGCGTTCGGTCCCGTACCACGAGACCTTCGAGGTCACGCGCGAGCTGCGTGTCCAGTTTCTCGACGCGGGCCACATCCTCGGTGCCGCGATCGTGGTCATGGACGTCGACAGCGGCGGCAAGCAGCGGCGCATCGTGTTCACGGGCGATCACGGCCGCAAGAACCTGCCGATCCTTCGCGATCCGGATCGCATTCCGGAATGCGACGCGCTCATCACCGAGTCGACCTACGGCGATCGCCAGCACGAGCAACGCGTCGACATGATGGCGGAATTGGCTCGCATCGTCGCCGAGGAGATGCACGACGGCGGCCGCGTGATCGTGCCCGCGTTCGCGGTGGGCCGGACGCAGTCGGTCGTGCTGTTCCTCGGCCAGCTCATGCGCGACGGCCATCTGCCGAAGCTGCCCATCTACGTCGATTCACCCATGAGTCGCGAGGCGACGCGCATCATGGGCAACCACCCGGGGTTGTTCGATGCCGAGACGCAGGCGCTGCTGAAGAGCGGGCACGACCCGCTCTTCTTCCAAGGTGTGACCTACGTCGCGGACGTGGAGGCGAGCAAGGCGCTCAACCAGGTCCGCACCGGCGTCATCATCTCGGCGTCGGGCATGTGTGAATCGGGTCGTGTGCTGCACCACCTCTCGCAGAGCGTCGGCCGCCGCGAGGACTGCGTACTGATGGTCGGCTACCAGGCGCACGGCACGCTCGGACGCCGCCTGCTGGACGGCGAGAAGATCGTGAACATCTTCGGCGAATCCCACGACGTGAAGTGCAAGGTCCGTTCGATGCCCGGCTTCTCGGCGCATGCGGACTGGACGGAGTTGCTTCGCGCCAGCCGCCATCTCGCCGGCCGCTGCAAACAGGTGTTCGTAGTGCACGGCGAGGACGAGCCGGCCGAGGCCTACGCGGGTCGGTTGCGCAACGCGGGGTTCCGCAGTGTGGTCGTGCCCAGCAAGTACGACCGCATCGAGATCGCGTGACGGCTGTCGTTGCGCGCGCAGCCCCGGACGGGCCGCGCGCACAGCGTACGGTCGGGAGGTTGCTGCCGGCGGCCGGCAGGCACCCGATCGGGGCGGGAGACCGGCAAGCACATGCTTCGCACGCAACCCACTGGTTCCTTCGGCCGTCAGCCTTGCGTGCCCGTGGTGCCAGCCGTCCCATTCGCTCGAGATGGCTTGGTGCGATACATCGCCGCGTCGGCTGCGGCGATCAAGGACTCGGGATCGGTGCGGCGACCATTCGGACCGAAGGCAACGCCAAGGCTGGCCGTGCACTGCACCGTCATGGTGCCGATCGAGATCGGTTGCGAGACCGCGTGCCGGATCTTCTCCACGACGACCTCCGCATCGCACGGAGAATGGAGATCCTCGATGACGGCGAGAAACTCGTCGCCCCCGATTCGCGCGACGAGGTCGCTCTCGCGCACGCACGCACGCAGGCGAGCCGAGATCTCACGCAGCACCCGATCGCCGGCGCCGTGACCGAAATGGTCGTTGATCGCCTTGAACCGATCGAGGTCGACGAACAAGACCGCGAGCTTGCGGCGATGGCGGCGCGCCCGGGCGAGTGCGCCTGCCAGCATGCCCTCCAGCCCGCGCCGATTGGTGAGACCCGTCAGTGGATCACGAAGGGCGAGGTCGGCGAGCCGCTCCTCGGCGCGCTTGTGTTCCCACGCGTGGATCAGCGAGCGACGCAGGAGCTCACCGCTGGAGCCGCATTGCGCCAACAGGCAGCTGCGTGGCACGCTCTCCTGCACCTCCGCGAGCACCCAGTCCCGAACACATGACTCGCCGTCGCCCTCCGATACGACGACGATGGCGGCGCCCGCGGCCGCCGCGGCGAGCTTCTCGAGGTGTTCGGGATCACAAGGTTCCAGGGCCTCTAGGTCGAGGAGCAGGACGTCGAACGACATTTGCCCGAGCAACTCGAGGGCGCCGGAGAGGCTCGACGCACGCTGGACCTCGAATCGAGGCGGGCGCGAGTCTGCGAGGCTCGGACCGACCATCGTCAGCGCGCGCTCGAGGAACAGGACGCGAAGAGTCTGGGATGTGACCATCGCTGCCAGCCTCCGGAGAGATCCACCGAGGCACTCGTGTACTCCCCGGTGATGCCAGGTCAACGCCCCAGAGTGCGTAGACCAAGTCCCTCACGATGTCACGGGTCCCGTTCGACGCGAACTGGACGGGACGTGCGCGCAGCGTGCGATTCACAACAAGCCGGCGATGAACACCATCACGAACAGTGCGACCGTCTCGATGATGCCGAGTGCCATCAGGTAGTTGCCGAACCCCTTGCCGGTCTCGGCCATCGCGTCGGACGCGGAAGCGCCGATGCGGCCCTGGATCCAGGCCGACAGGCCGATCGCCATGCCGCCGAACAGGCCCATGCCGAGCATCGCCGGCCAGTTGGCGACCGCGGCGGCGAACTGCTCGGCGCTCACGCCCGTCGCTTGCGTGCACTTCGCCGCCATCTG
>JAYUCN010000720.1:0-21493 GCA_043740335.1 Planctomycetota bacterium | reverse complement strand
GAAGCACACGCGACCGTCCGGGCCGGGCGGTCGACTCCAACCCTGGTTCCGTGCCTTCCAGTCGTCGAGGGCGCCAACGTAGAGGCCGACATCCGATGGCTTCTGCAGCGCACGCCCTTCCCAGGTGACGCGCGCAACGAGGCTCCCCGTCGGTGGCAACTTCAACACGATCGGTTCTTTGGGCGGCGCCTTCGGATCGAAGACGACGCCCTCGGCGTCGAGGCCCGGCACGTTCAGGGCAACGCGCCACTGGGCGACGGTGCTGCCGGCCACCGGCATCCACCGCGGCAGCGCGCTCTCCTGCAAGTGCGAGAACTGCGCGATCCCGTCCGGCGCCTTGGTCGCCGGTGACCTGCCAAGCCAAGGTCCGAGTTGCTTGCCGTCGGCTTCGTACATCGAGAGCTGCACGGGCACGCCGATCGCGGGTGAACCCGCGGCGTCGAGCACGGCCACGCGCAGCGTGCAGTCCTCGACGAGTTCGAGCTTGTTGCTGCCCGTCGGCGGCGCCACGTCGCGCTGGACGATCGTCGCACCATAGCGCGAGCCCTCGCGCGCGAACACCTGCGTGTACGCCTGCCCGAGGTGGACGCGCACCTTGCCGTCCGCATTGCTGCGCGCATGCCAGCCGAAGGTGCGCGCGATGCGTGCCTCGTCATGGCAGAACTCGTTGCGCACGTCGACCGGCAACTTCATGACCTTCTCGTGCTGGCTGCCGTCGCTCCACGCGACCTCGGCACCGGCGACTGCCTTGCCGTCCGCTCTGGCGACGATCGTGACCTCGACCCACAGAGCGTCCGCAGGCACGGGCGGCTGATCGCTGGCCACGGTCGCCTCGGCGCGGATGTCCTGGGACGCGTTCGGCGGCGCTGGCGCTGCGACCGCGGTCGCATCGATCACTTCGGTCGCAGCGGTCGGCACGGGCGTCGTCGCTGCGGGGGCGGACGGCGGCGCGACGAGCGGATCGTCCTGGCTCGGCCAAACGAACCAACCGACGGCGACGAGCAGCAGCAGGAACAGCAGGATCACACCACGCGGCATCCGGGCCTCCTCTGGACGGCACGGATGGTAGCCGCCCGAACGGCCAGCGCGCAGGAAGTCACCGCTCGCGATCTCGCCGTTCCTTCCCGCTTGCATTGCCCCGGTGCGACCTCAGAATCCCGCCAATGGCGCGGCTGGCCGCGCCCGAGCTGGATGACGTCATCACCCCTGCACGAGCATCGGCCAGCACCAGGTGAAGGCGGCGGCAGCACGGCAGGGTCGACGCCGCGGGTCAGCATCGTCGTGGCCGCGTACCGCGCCGATCCCGTCCAGTTCGCGGCCATGATCCGAAGCGCGCTCGCGCAGACCTTCGCCGACTTCGAACTGCTCGTGCTCGAAGACCCGCCGCACGGCGTCGCGGGTGACGCGGTCGCCGCCGCAGCCGACCAGCGCTGCCGCCATATCGCCAACGAACGACCCGTGGACCTGGCTACGGCGCGCAACCAGTTGCTGCAACTCGCGCGCGGCGAGCTGGTGGCGATCCTCGACGCCGACGACGTCGCCATGCCGGACCGTCTGCAGCGGCAGGTCGCGTTCCTCGATGCGCATCCGGAGGTCACTGTACTCGGCGCCGCCATCGAACTGGTCGACTCCCACGACCGCACGCTCGGCTATCACAGCTTCCCGACTGCCCACGCCGAGATCGCGCGCGCACTGCGCCGCCGCAACCCGCTGGCACACCCCACCGTGATGTTCCGTCGCGCCGCGGTGCTCGCCGTGGGCGGCTACCGCACGCTGCCGAACTGCACCTGCGACGACTACGACCTCTGGTCGCGACTGGCACTCGCCGGCGCCCGCCTCGGCAATCTGCCGCAGCCGCTGCTGCGCTACCGCGTGCATGCCGGCGCCACCAAGGCTCGGCAGCTGCGAGCGACGCTGCGCGACACCCTGTTTCTCAAGCGTGCACACTGGGCCGGGCAGCTCGACCTCGGCGACCGCCTGCGCATGCTCGGGGAACGGCTGCTGCTGCTGCTGCCACCGGCGGTGGTCATGGCGTTGTTCCTGCGCACGCAAGTCTCGCGCACGCCCCCCACAGAGGTTCTGTGACCCTGCGCCTGCTGGTGACGCTGCCGTTCTTCGCTACGCGTTTCGGCGGCAGCGTGTCGCTGGCACGCCTGCGCTGCCGCACGTTGGCGCAACGCGGCCACGATGTCGCGCTGCTGACCAGCGACCTCGGTCTGCCGCCGGAGCTACCGCGCGACCGCTGGTTCGGTCACGACGGCTATCGGGTGTTCGCGGCAGCCGCCGCGCATCGGCACGGCATGCCGCCCTACCTGCCGCCACGTCGCTTCACCGAGGTTCTCGCCGCGCAACTGCCGCACACCGACGTGCTGTGCATCCACGTCGGTCTCACCCTCGGCGGCGCCCTGGCCGGCAAGCGCGCCCGCGCTGCAGGAGTTCCCTACGTCTACAACGCCGAGGGCGCGCTCGATCCGGTGCGCCTTGCCCAGAAGGCGCTCGGCAAGGCCCTGTTTCTGCGGCTCTACGAACGGTCCCTGTTGCGCGGTGCCTTCGCGGTGCAGGCGGCGAGCACCATCGATGCGGAGTTCGCCGTGCGTCAGGGCGCCGCGTCCGACCGCGTGCACGTGATTCCCAACATGGTCGATGTCGACCACTGGGCGGTGCCGGGCGACGGCATCGCGTTCCGCGCCCAACATGCATTGCCGAGCGACGCGACGGTCGTGCTGTTCGCCGGTCGCCTGCATGCGCTGAAGGGACTCGACCTGTTGTTCGCGGCCCTGCTACCAGCACTGCGCGAACGATCGGACCTGTTGCTCGTCGTTGCGGGCGCCGACGACGGCGCCGGCACACAACTGCAGAAGCAGGCGGCGGCGGCAGGAGTCGGCGCGCGCGTTCGCTTGCTCGGGGAACTGGCTGCTGCGACCTTGCCCGCGGCCTTCGCCGCCGCGGACCTGTTCGCGCTGACGTCGCGCTCCGAAGGCTTGCCGGTCGCGGCGCTCGAAGCCGCCGCCGCCGGCCTGCCGCTGTGGCTCAGCGACGCCTGCCGCCTGCCCGAGGTGGTCGCGTTCGACGCCGGTGCAGTGGCCCCACCCGATGCCGCAGCGCTGCGCACCGTGGTGCAGCCACTGCTCGCCGACGCCGCCCGTCGTCGCCGCTGCGGCGAGAACGCCGCGCGCATGGTGCGCGAGTGCTTTGGCAAAGACGCGGTGGTGAACCGGTTGGAAGCGCTCTACACCGCAGTGCATGGCGCTGCCGGTGGTGCGCAGTCGCCAGATGCCAAGACCAGGAGGACACGCCAGTGATGACGCCATTCCGGCGACCGACCTGGACCGGACTGCTGCTCTTGCTGCTGGGCGCGCACGTGCTGCTCGGTGCTGTGCGACTCCCCGGCAAGGTGTGGGCGCGCCGGCTCGACGAGATCGCCAACTACCGCAGCAGGGGTGCCGCCGCCTTCTTCCTCGCCGATGCGCATCATCGCGGCGCCGAAGTCGTCGAGTGGTTGTTGGCGCATTCGCCGCCGGCCGCGATCGTGCTGTGGCGCGGCGACAGCAAGGGCGCCCTCGAGTTCGTGCCGGCCCTGATCGCACCCCGCCTGCTCGTGCGCGACGACGCCTGCACCAGGGATGCCGACCGCTACCTCGATCGCCCGCTCGCTCGCCTCCGCACGACGAACGGCGCGAAGGGCCCGGTGCTCGTCATCGTCGGCCGCGGCGACGACCTCATCCTGGAGGCGCGATGACGGCCAAGGCGTGGCTGCGCTCGGCGGAGCGCGTCGCCACCGGCGGTCTGTGCGGCCTCGCGCTGTTCGCGTGGGTCGCGCACCTCCTGCTGCTGCTGCACTGCAGCGTGACCACCCCGCTGCTGCCGGCGTCGCTCCTGCTCGGCTTCGCGCTTGCGCGACCGGCGGCGCAGGACGCCGCGGGTGCTGGCGCACCGCGCTGGCTCGTCGCCACGTCGCTGCTGTTGCTGCTCACGGCGACCGCGGCCGTGACCTTCGGCAGCCTGGCCACGGCCAGCCGCTGCTGGGACGGTGCCGTCGCCTGGGACGTCAAGGCTGCGGCGCTGGCCGCCGCACCGACGCTGGAGCAGCCGTTCTTCCACGACTGGGGCGTGTTCTGCCATAGCCGCGACTACCAGCTGACGCTGCCCCTGCTGCTCGCTTCTGGCGAACGGCTGGGCGTCGGCCGGGCCGCGCTGCCGTTCGTCTACGCGCTGCTGTTGCTGCTGGTCGGCTCAGTGCTGCGCCGCGCCGGTCGCGGTGGCGCCCTGGCGTGGCTCGGCGCGCTCGGGTTGGGGCTGACGCCGATGCTGCTGAACCCCGCCAGCGGTGCCGTGGATTCGGGCTATGCCGAACCGCTGCTGTTGCTGGCGACCAGCGGCATGGCAGCTGGCCTGCTGTTGCGCGCACCGCTGCTGCTGGCCAGCGGCGCCACGCTCGCGGTGCTGAGCAAGCCCGAAGGACTCCTCTATGGTGCCTTGCCGATCGCCCTGCTGTTCCTGGCCGGCGAACAGCGGCTGCTACGGGCGGCGGTGGCGGGTTGGTTGATCGCCAGCGTCGTCTGGTTGCCGCTGCAACACGACCTCGGCTGCCTCGGCGCCGTCAGCTTCGCGTGGCCATTGCCGGCCGCAGTGGTCGCGGCGGCCGTCGTCGTGCTGCTGCTGGATCGCGTGGTCCCAGCGCGGCGCCGGACGCGGCTGATCCTGGCGGCGCTGGCATTGCCGGCGCTGGTGTTGCTGCCCGCGGGGTTGTGCGTGGCCCTCGGCGACACCTACGGCACGTTCGGCGTCTACCTCGCCGACCCCGAGCGCGTGCTGCAGCGCTTGCCGCAGTTGCCGCAGATCGTCGCGGGCTGCCTGCAGTGCGCCCTGTTCCGACAGTTCGGGCTCGCGTTCTGGCTGCTGCTGGCACTCGCCGCCGCGGCCCTCAGCCGACGACGCCGGTTTGCCAACGGTCTGCTCGCCGGCTTCCTCGGTCTCGGCCTGCTCAGCGTGCTGGTACCGTTCCTGCTGTCGCCCGAGCCGGATCTGCAGCACCACATCGCCTCCAGCATGAACCGTCTGCTGCTGCACTGGCTCGGTGCGGTGTTCCTGCTGGTGGCGAGCGAACTCGGCAGGCCGGATCGCTTCACGGTGCCTGCTGGTGCAAGCGTCCCAGATACGCGTCGATGACCTCGCCGGCCGGCCCGTCCTGGCGCACGCGTCCGTGGTCCATCCACAGCACCCGCTGGCAGAAGTTGCGCACGGTGCCGAGGTCGTGCGAGACCATGAGCACCGTGGTGCCGCGCTGCAGGAACTGCCGCATCGTAGAGAGACACTTCTGCTGGAACTCGGCATCGCCGACCGACAGTGCCTCGTCGACGAGCAGCACGTCGGGGTCGAGATGCGCCAGGACGGCGAACCCGAGCCGCGCCGTCATGCCCGTCGAGTAGGTCTGGATCGAGGCGTGCACGAAGTCGCCGATGCCCGAGTACTCGACGATCGCCGGCAACCGTTCGGTCACCTGCTGGCGCGACAGCCCGAGCAGCGAGGCGTTGAGCACGATGTTCTCCAGGCCGGTCAGCGCCGGATGGAAGCCAGCGCCGAGTTCGAGCAGGGGCCCGATGCGGCCGTGCACCTCGACCGTGCCGCCGGTCGGGTAGCTCGTGCGCGCGGCCAGGGCCAACAGGGTGCTCTTGCCCGAACCGTTCTGGCCGATGACGCCGACCACCTCGCCGCGCGCGACAACAAAGTTGACATCGTGCAATGCCTGGACGTGCTGGTCTGGGCCGTTCCGGCCGAACAGTCGCCGCAACGTGTCCTTGGCCAGGAACGACCGTTGCCGCGCCAGGCGGTAGCTCTTCGCCACGCGATCGAAGCGGATGGCGTGCATCAGACGAGGTCGGCGAACTCGCGTTCGTGGATCCAGAACTGCCACACGCCGAGCACGCCGAACAGCAGCGTCCCGACGGTCGCCGCGCCGAGGGTCAGCAGATTGGGAGAGGTGCCGAAGTACAGCACGGCGCGATACGCCTCGAGAATGCCGGCCAGCGGGTTGGTGTAGTAGAGCCCCGCCAACCAGGTCGGGTAGGGGTCCTCGACCCTGTCGAGCAGTACCTCCTGTGCCGAATAGAGCACGGGCGAAGCCCAGAAGGCGATCGTCAGCACGGAATCGACGATGTACTGCACGTCGCGGTAGACGACGTTGAGCGACGACACGAGGAACCCGAGCCCGGTCACCAGACCGAACTGCACGGCGACGATCACGGGCAACCACAGCAGCTGCCAACCGAGCACCTGGCCAACGGGCGGAAACAACATCAGGACCGGGACGATCAGCAGCGCCTGGCAGCCGAAGTGGATGGCGTGCGTCACCACGACGGAGAACGGCAGCAGCTGACGCGGGAAGGCGACCTTCTTGACGAGGGAAACGTTGCGCTGCACGGCACCCGTGCAGCCCGACACCGCATAGGTGAAGAAGTTGTAGGGGATCAGGCAGACGAGCACGTGCGATGCGAAGCTGCGTCCGGAGTGGAAGAACACGACCCACACCGTCGAGAGCACGGTGATCAGCACGAGCGGTTGCACGATCACCCAGGCGAGCCCGAGCGCCATCGACCGGTAGAGCGCCTTGAACTCCTTGGCCACGAGGTTCTCGAGCAGGAAGCGGTGGCGAAGGATGTCGGCGAAGGTCTGCACGGCGATCGGTCCGCCGAGTGATACCGGTGCTGCCGAGTGCGAACAAGCGCGGTGCTCGACCACGTCTCGACCACGAAGCCGCGACGCAGATCCCGCCAAGGGTTCTCGGGGCATCAGGGAACACTCTGCTCTACCAACCGGTCGCGGCTACCAGTTGCAGGGGCCGACTCCCTTGACACTCACCGCACTCGAGTGTCACTCGCGTGGCCCTGGAAACGCGATCGGATGTACCGTCTGATAGCTTGGCAATGACCATCTCGGATGACCACACACACGCGCTGCGCAGGATGTACGAGACGTTTCCCTTTCCCCAGCGCGACCAGGGTCACGCCGAGGTCGGAGTCGAGCTCGCCCAACGCTTGAGCGCGCTCGGCTTCTCGGGAAGGGGTCGTTGGCTCGACCTTGGCTGCGGCACCGGTGAGATTCTGATGGCGGTCGCCAGGCATTTCCCGGATGCCCAGTTCCGCGGCGTCGACTTTTCGGAGACGTCTCTCGCGTTGGCGCGACGCAGCGCCGGACAACGGGGACTCACGAACGTGGAATGCGTGTGGGGAGACTTCCGCAAGCCGACGTGGTGTGACGGCAATTGGGACGTGGTCAGCGCGATTGGCACGCTCCACCACCTCGACGACCTCGACCAGGCCTACGCCGACGTGGCCGCCTCCCTGCGGCCCGGCGGGTGGTTCCTCTTGTATCACTACGGCACGTACGGGCGATTCGACCGCGTCCTGAAGAGCCGGCTCGTTGCGACCCTCGTGCCGGATGCCGATGCGGTGGAAGACCGCATGGCACTTGCGCGCAAGCTGTTCGACCTGCGCCGCCCGGACGGTACCCCGCTGGAAGACGCGTGGGTGGCTGACCAGTACTGCAACCCGTGCGAAACCACGCAGACGAAGGCCGAGGCCTACGAGCTGATGACCGGATGTGGACTCGATCCGGTCGAATGGGTAGGTCTGTCCGAGGACGGCGCAGCGCACTTCACCGATCCCGAGGTCATCGCCCGATACCGCGCGTTGCCTCGCCGGCAGCGGCTCGAAGCCCTCGATCTCCTGCACCGACGTGAGGACAACTGGGTGCTTGCACGCAAGAGCGGATGACTCGCCGACAAATGGCCGACCAAGCCCCAATGCCGCCCGGAGAGTTCGCGCCGCCGGCACTGCCCAAGGTGAGCTACCGACAGGGCAGCCTGATCTGGAAGATCCGCAGCGCGCTGTCGGCGCTGCGACGCGGCGACTTCGCCGGCTTCGCCGACGGGCTCGGCGTCTTCCTGCGCAGCCGCCTGGCACCGCTCGCACGCCGCTTCCTGCGGAAGCGCAGGACGCCCGTGCAGAAGGCGCTGCAACGGCTCGCCGCCAGCAGGCCCGTACCGGCCGTCCCCGAGCTCGCCGAGCTGCGCGCGCGCGTGCTGCAGTTCCTGCCCGCTGCGCCGGGTCGTGTGAGCGCCGTGGTGCCGTGCTTCAACTACGGTCGGCTGGTGCTCGAGGCAGTCGACAGCCTACGGCGGCAGAGTCATCCGGCGATGGAGATCATCGTCGTCGACGACGGCTCGACCGCTGCCGAGACGCTGACGGCACTGCGTGAACTGGAAACCGCTGGCGACGTCCGCGTCGTGCCCCAGCACAACCAGGGGCTGGTGGCCGCGCGCATGGCCGGTGCTGCGGTCGCGACAGGCGAGTTCCTGCTGTTCCTGGACAACGACGATCGGCTCGCGCCCGAGGGTGCGGCGCTGCTGGCCGCGCACCTGCACGCGCGGCCCGACTGCGCGTTCGCGTATCCAGCGCAGCGCTTCTTCGGCGACGAAGAACTCGTGTGGGAGCCGCAGGACTACGACGCGTGGGACCTGCTGTGGTCCAACCACCCGACCGTCTGTTCGCTGATCCGGCGCGCCGCGTTCGTGGCCGCGGGCGGCTATGACGGCGGCATGAAGTACGGCTGGGAGGACTGGGAGATGTGGATCGCGATGTCGGGTCGCGGACTCTACGGCGTGAGCGTGCCGGTGCCGGTGTTCGGACACCGCCGCCACGGCAAGACCATGACGTACACGGCCAAGGAACGTGGGGCGTGGTTGCGCAGCCGCATCCTCGACAAGCATGCAGACGCCTATGCGCCCACGGCACTGGCTGCACGCAAGCGACGCTGGCGGCCCGCCGTGTCCGTGGTCGTGCCGTTCTGCAACGCGCACCGCTGGTGGGCGGAGACCTTCGCGAGCCTGCAGCGACAGACGCTGACCGACTTCGAGGTCGTCCTCGTGAACGATGCTTCGGACGCGCCCGGGTCACTGCGACTGCTCGACGAGCTGCGGCAACGCGGCGAGGTGCGTGTCGTCGACCGGGACACGCGCGGCGGCGCCGCGGCGGCACGCAACACCGGCGTGCTGGCCGCGCGCAGCGAGTTCGTCTTCCTGCTCGACGCCGACGACCTGCTGGCCCCCACCGCGCTCGAACAACTCGCGTGGCTGCTGCTCGCTTCGCCCGAAGTCGGCTTCGTCTATCCCGGCGTCGCCCACTTCGGCGACAAGACCGGCGTGTGCCTCGACACCTACGACCGGGAACGATTGCGGCGCGAGAACTACCTCACGTGCGCGGCCATGCTGCGGCGCGAGGTCTACGTGCAGGCGGGTGGCATGGCAGAGGATCGGGCGGACCTGCACGAAGACTGGGACTTCTGGCTGCGACTCGCGGCGCTCGGCATCGACGGCAGGTTGCTGCCCACGCCACTGTTCTTCTATCGACGCCACGGCGAAGGCCGCTCGTCGGCCGTGCGCCGGCAGGTTCCCGACACCGCGATGCGCACGCTGCTGCGCCAGCGCAACCCGGTGCTGTTCGGCGACGCCGAGACGCACCCGCCACACTACGCGCCGCTGGGACAAGGCGTGGACGCGCTGCACGAACTCACCGAGGACCTGCGCGCGCGCTACCGCCTCGACCTGCGCGTACCCTGCGATGCGTACCGCCGACCCAACCTGCCCAACCCATTGCCGGCGCAAGCCTGGTCCGATGCACGTGTGCACGTGCTGCTCGTGGTGCCGCACCGGCGGCAAGGCGATGGGCATGGGCATCTCGAACTGCTGCGTACCCTCGATCGCGCGCGCTTCCACGTCACCGTGGTGGTCGCGCGCGAAGGGGCGGACGCGTGGGCGGAGCAGGCCGAACCGCTGGCCGCCGAGGTCTTCCAGCTGCCGCACGTGGCTCCGCACCCGCGCGCGGCGACGGCGTTCCTCGAGCACCTGCTGCTGAGCCGCAACATCGATGTGGTGTGCGATTGCGTTACGGCACCTGGGGCGGCGTTCGCAACCATGGTGGAGCGCCGCTACGCGCAGGTTCGTGTGATGCCACCGCCGGTGCCTGCGCATGGCACGGCGGCCGAGGTCTTCACGAGGCTGGCTGCGGACTGCGATCGACAGGCCCGGCTGCGCGCGTACCAGGACCGGCTGCTGCAGGGCAGCCTGCTGTAGGCACTCACCCTCACGACGCCGCCGCCGTCGTCTCGACCAGGGCCACTGCCGCCTCCAGGCTCAGGCTCGCCGCCGGCTGCACGTAGAACCGGTCCTCGGCTGTCGAGGCAACCGCGACCACGGTGTCATCGAGGCCGGCGTGCAGCTGTCGGTCGCCGCCAAGGCAGGCACGCAGGTGCCCGACCGGGAACAGCGAGCCCCAGAACGGCACCCCATCGCAACGCATGATCCGCATCGCATCGAGGTCGTCGAGGCGACAACCGGCAGCGCGCCGCACCCAGCCGTCTGGTTGCCGCTCGAGACCGGCCGACACGATGCGCTGTCGGCCAGCATCGACGATGCGCGGCGCAACGCCCTTGCCAACCTTCACCGTGAGCAGGAAGTAGAGCTGCTCGAGCCAACGATCGGCGACCTGCATGCCGGGCCGCAGGCAGGTGATCCAGCGCGAGTTGCTGGCTGCGACCAGCGCGTCGAGGCCGGCCACGACGCCCTCGGCAAGTCGCCGCAGCGCCTCGCTGCGCCGTTCGGAGCCATACAGCGTGCACGCGCCGGGCGCCTCTTCCACCGCGACGACGAGCGGCAGACCGGTCGAGGCGCGCAACCGCGTCAGCAGTCCAGCCGCATCCGTACCGGCGGCGACGAACACGCAGGTGCGTTCGTAGAGTCCCTTGCGCGCGCCGTCGTCCATGAGCCAGCGTCGGTAACGCGTTTCGTTGGCCACGCGCGCGCCGAGGCTCGCTTGCTCCCCCTGCTTCGTCACGGACACCGTCGCGCCATGCCAGCGGTAGCAGTAGAGGTACTGCTGCAGGAAGTCGACGGGATACGTCTCCTGCATGCGCAGCAGGAACTCGTAGTCCTGGCAGCCGCTCATGTCCTCGTCGAGCAACCCGACCCGCTCGAACACCGAGCGCTTCACCACCTTGAGGTGGCCGCCGAACATGCCGCGGTAGAGATCGGCCGGCGTCTCGTGGCGCGTGCGCTTGCGGACCAGGGCCCCGTTCTCGTCGACGTCGAGGATCTGCGTGGAGACGTAGTACTTCGTGCGACCCTCGGTCAAGAATGCCGCGACACGCGCCAGCGCCTCGGGGACCAGGAAGTCGTCGCAGTCGAGGAAGGCGAGGTAGTCGCCGCGGCTGTTGGTGATGGCCCGGTTGAGCGAGAAGGCGATACCGCGGTTCTCGTCGTTGACGAGGATGCGCACACGCGGGTCAGCGACGAAGGCCGCCAGCACCGCGTCGATGGCCGCCGAACCCGAACCGTCGTCGACGAGCAGGATCTCGAAGTCCTGGCAGGTCTGCTGCAAGGCACTGTCGATGCACTGCCGCAGGTAGACATCGTGGCGGTAGACGGGCACGACGATCGAGAACAGCACGCTGCCCGGCGCACGCACCCAGGGCGCGTCGAGCCCGTGACAGGTCACGGGCGGCAGCTGACGCCGATCGACGATGCGGGGCAGCCACTGGTCGCGGATGGCCTCGACGTTCCAGGGCAGGTAGAGCTGCTGGTGGTTGCGGCGGATGGTGTTGACGAGTTGCTGATGGTGCGCCAACGACTCCGTGACCATCGACACACCGTGCAGGCGGTAGGCAAACAGGGTCCCGTCGACGAGCTTGCCATGCCATCCCTTCTCGCTGCACGAGATCCAGAAATCCCAATCCTCGTAGCCCTTCCGCATGTTGGGGTTGTAGCCCCCAGCAGCACGCCAGGCCGCCTTGCGGATCATGGCGCACACGGAGCTGTGGTTGTTCGTCAGCTCCAGGGCGAGGTTGTAGTCCTCCTGTCGATGCACGGCGTTGCCGTGATCGAAGCAGCGGATGTCGGTGTAGGCCCAGCCGGCGCTCGGCTGCGCGCGCAGCACGCGCAGGCACTTCTCCACCATCTCCGGCAGCAGCATGTCGTCGGCGTCCAGCGGTACGACGTAGTCGCCGGCCGCGATCTCGAAACCACGGTTGCGCGTCGCCGCGAGCCCCATGTTGGCATGCCTCAGCACGCGCGTCTTCGGCCAGCTGCACGTCTGCAGCAGTTCGACCGTGGCCGGGTCGGTGGAGCCGTCGTCGAGCACGAGGATCTCGAGGTTCTCGTACGTCTGCGCGAGGGCCGAACGGATCGCATCCTCGACGTAGCGGCCGTAGTTGAAACACGGAATCATCACCGTCACCAGCGGTTGGTCGTTCGCCTCGGGTGCTGCCACCGGCTGCGGGTCGCTCCACACCGCGCGGCGGCGCCACAGTTCGTGCAAGGCCGTGTCGGCGTACAACTGCGCGTGCCGCGCCCGGATCTGCGCGATCAGCGTCGTGTTGTTGCGGACCGCTGTGACGTTGCGGCTCGCCTTCTTGATGCGGTAGTGGAACAACGGCTCGGGGATGCGCTTGCCGTACCAACCGACCGCCGCAAGATCGAGCCAGAGGCACCAGTCCTCGTAGCCGTGCACGAGTTCCTCGCGGTAGCCGCCGACGCTCTGCCACAGCGCCTTGCGGAACATCGAAGTCACCACCATGAAGTTTTCCGCGAGCAGCGCCTCGAGGTCGTACTCGGGGCAGGTGCTGACGCCGTTCTTCTCGCCGAAGAACCGGATGTCGCAGTAGGCGATGCCGAGATCCTTGCGCTGGTCGAGCAGAGCCACCATCTGCATGAGGCAGGACGGAGCGAGCGTGTCGTCGGCGTCGAGCGGCAGGATGAGGTCGGCGCGCGCCTCGGCGATGCCGACGTTGCGCGCGCGCGCCGGGCCGCCGTTCGCCTGCCGGAGGACCCGGACGTCGAGGCCGGGCCACGGCAGCTGCTCGAGCACGGCGAGCGTCGCCATGTCGGTCGAGCCATCGTCGACGACGATCGTCTCGAAGAACGGAAACGTCTGTCGCTGCAGGCTGGCGAGCGTCTCGAGCAGCAGTTCGCCCTGGTTGAAGCACGGGATCACGACACTCACGCGCGGCGCCGTCGTGAAGATCCGGTCGACCCTGTCGAGCGGTGTCGCTCGCAGCCCGAGCATGGCGCGCGGCTCGAGGCGGCGGACCAGCGATTGCAGCAGCCACGGCAGTCGGCGTTCGGCGATGCGACGCGTGAGACCGGCGCGCGTGCGACTTGGAAGGTGCCGCCAGACGAACCCGACCACGCCGCGCGCTGCGGCCAACATGACCCTGCCAACGGCGGTCCTGGTACGGTCGAAGGCGGCGGCCATGCGCAGCAACCTGCACGACCGCACGCGGAGAAGTTCGCGGGCGAAGGAGGCGACCTCGAGGCGCGCCAGCGCCAGATCCTTCTCGACCCGGGCAAGCCGCTCGAGGTCCACCTCCGGCGGCGGTGGTGCGTGCGCCGCGGCGATGCGCTCCAGCGCCGCAGTGTTGTCCGCGCGCGCGATCACGCGGTCGCCCAGCACCAGCACGTCGAGTGCCGCGGCCGCAAAGCCCGACAGCGCGTCGTCAACGGCACAGACGATCGGCTCCCCCTGGATGTCGAAGCTGGCCTGCAGGATCGCCGGCTCGCCGCCGACGGCGCGAAACGCCGCGATCACCGCATTGAGGAACGGCGCGTCGTCCGGCCCCACGAGGTCCGGCGGCGCCGCGCTGGTGTTCGCCCGCATGCCACGCAGTTGGTCGGCCGCATCGGCGGCCTGCAGCACCGGCTCGAACGACATGTGCTCCGTGCGACGCCGCCTGCCGTGCTGAACGTCGTCGATCCCGGCATGCCTGGTGCGCCTCAGAATGCTGCGGTTGCCCCGCGCCCGCGAACCGAACTCCAGGCGACCACGTGCGACGGCCACCGTGCGACCAGCGAGCAGGTGCTCGGCGACCGTCAGGGCGAGATCCTGCGGGCGGCTCGCCTCGAGGCCGTCGCGCGTGATCGAAGCATCGATCGCCTGCTCGCTGATGTCGGGTCCGAGGAACAACGTGGTCCGCCCCACTGCGCGTTCGCGATCGGGGTAGGTCTCCCGCCAGCCCAGCAGTGCCGCCCCCAACGCCACACCGTCGTCGGTCACGGACGACGCGACGATGCCCGGCGGGAAGGCGCGCCTCACCAGCATCTGGTTTCTGCGGACGTTGGCGAACAGGCGGCCGGCGAGACACAGGTTCTGCAGTGGGCGCCCGGCCTTGACGAGCGCGTTGTCGAGCATCGCCAGCGCCATCTCGTCGGTGAACCCTTGCACGCAGGCAGCGAGGTCCGCGTCCGCAAGCGTGGCGAACAGCGCCCGCCACTGCTGCCGCACCGTTGGATCCACCACCAACCGCGCGGCGCGATCCTCACGTCCTACGAAGGCCCAGTAGAGCAGCTGATCCATTCGCGGCAGCAGCGGATCGGCGAGGCGTCGGAACTCGGCCAGACGCTCCTCCGTCGCGTCGCCGCGCGCCGCGAGGCCCGCTACCATGCCTTCCTGCAGGCCCGGTTGCAGCCCGAGCAGCGCAGTGACCATCGTGTAGACGACGGTCGGCGACCAGCAGGTGCCGCGTGCCATGCCGCCAGCGAGTTCGAGACGGTCACCAGTGGCGCGGTAGACCGCAGCCGTCCATGGACACGAGGCGGCGCCGTCGTCGCAGGTGAGTACGAGCCCGCTGTCGCGGCCCGTGAAGTGCCATGCGCTGGCAGCGTGCGAGTGGTGATGATCGAAGCGCAGCACCGGCACCGGCAGCGTGGCGAGGTGATCGTCAAGCGCCGCGTCCGGCAGGCTGACGGCCAGGCTGCCGCCTTCGATCGGCAGCGGCCAGCCGGAGACAGCGTGCTGCTCGCCGAGCCGTACCGCCGCCGCGTGTGGCAACGCCGGCACGGCGACCGCCCGGATCCTGTCCCACGGCACCATGTCCATCATTGCCTTTGGCCAACGACCGTCCCGCTTCACACGCGTGAAACGTTCGAGGGCACAGGCAAAGACGGGCCGCCCGCTGGGGTCGACGATTGCGATCGCGGAGTCGTGCAGTCCACTGAAGTTGACGCCCAGGATGCAGCCTTCGGGCAGCCCTTCGATCACGCTCATTGAGTCAGGGTGAGTGCGTGGCGGCATGGGTGGATCGGAGTGGCGACGCCGGATCCCTCAGACGCTGCGGCTGCGAGCGAGGCGGGCGTCACGCCTGGCACGCACCCGCTTCGCCACACGCGCGGTCAGTCTCGACCAGAGCGAAGGGTTGGCCACCTTGCGGATGGCGACCTCGATCCAGCCCTTCACTTCGGCCTCTTCGGTCCCCCAGACTTCGGCATGGGGCTCGAGATGACGGGTCATGTCGATCCGCATGCTGGGGTTCCAGATGACGAACGCCCCGTCCTCCATGGCGAAGTTCCACTGGTGGAGGCCCACATAGGCTTCGTTCTCCCCTTCGTTGCGGGCGTGGTTGAGGAGCACGTAGCCTCCGTTCTTCACGACGGTGAGGGCCTGCTCGATCACGAGGCGAGGGTCGTAGCTGTGGTCGACCGCGTTCTGCGACCAGACGAGGTCGAAGGAGTCGGGTGGAAAGCGACTCGAGAGCTGCTCGCCTTCACACTCGAGGGTGCGGATCATCGGCACGATCCCCAAGCTGGCCAGGATGCGGTCGTACTCCGCTGCCAGGGGATCCACCGGCGTGATGCGAACGCGCTTCCCCGGCCACCGCTTGCCCAGGACGGTCAGCGGGCCTGCACCGACGTCCAGGATCGAGAACTCGGAACCAGGCAATTGCGCGAGATGACGGATCACGAACTTCTGGAGCGGGGTGTCGGGCGAGAGCCGGCGTTGGAAGTCCCCCGGCCACTCGCCACCCTCGGTGGCCAGGTAGCGCTGCCAGAAAGCGATCTCGTTCGAGAGGCCACCCTGCCAGAGCAGCTTGGGATCCGGCTTCGTGCGATCAGGTGCGGCCGTCATGATGACCAACAATGGCATGCAGCCGAGCCTCCGGGCAACAGCCGCGGAAGGGATCCCCGAGAGCACCGGAGATCATGGGGATCCCCGCGCCGGCGGAAGAGAATCACCGGCTCGAACGGGCCCGATAGAGCAGCACCTCTGGGAATCCCGGCAGGGCGACTGCCTCGAAACGATCGCTCGCACGGACCCTCGCATGGATCTGCTCGGTGACCGCGTTCAACGGGTCGTCTTTGGGGGGGATGAAGTCGCGCAAGAAGACCATGAAGGCCGGCTTGATCTCCTCCACCACTCGCCGCCAGGCCCGGTCCGGATCAAGTTCGGCGTAGCCGAGCGATGTGAACAAGCAGCGGAAGGGGGCCCCCGTGCGGAGCTGATTCGCGGCCCCAAAGAGAGCGGCAGAGTTCGCGTTGAACGTGGCGATCTCGACGCCGAGGATCGCGTACCTGCTGGCGTCGCCCGCCCCACTGGTGAAATCGACGAGTGCCGCGAGACGCCGTGCTGCCAGATCGTCCTGCGAGCAAGGATGCAGCCAGGGAGTGGTCGGCCCGAAGGTGTCGATGGCTGCCAGGCCCACACCCTGCACGAGAGTGAACTGGACGGCGAACAGGACGAAGAGGGGGACGGTCACGACATTGCCCAATTCCCGGGCGAGGAACGCAGTGAGGACGCCGAGGTAGGGCAGGAGGGGCAGTACGTACCGCGTTTCTTCGTTGACCTGCCTGGCGAACATCACGAGGCAGATGCCGATCTGGAGTGCGGATGCCAGAGCCAACGTGTCGAGGCGATCGAAGGGCCTGCCGCGCAGCAGACGCCTGGCGATGGCGAGGACCACGAGGGCGACCCAGGAGATCCCGAACCAGGGATTCGCGAAGAACGCGAGGCTCCCCTGGTGGATCCAGAACCAGAGCTTCTCCGGGAACGGACCGGCGTGGCCGTAGAGCTTGGAGATCTCCCCGGACGATGCGCTGATGACGAAGGAGATGACCGACTGCCAGTTCCTCGCGTACCAGACCACGCACGAGGTGGTCACGAGAGCACACACCACGATCCGCAATCGCGGTGGGCTTGCCACCTCCGTCACACCCGGTGGTCTTCGCCACGCGATTCGTAGCAGGATCAGCAGGCCGATCGCGAGCACATAGGCGGGCGTCGATGTCTTCACGAGCAGGCCGAACGCCGTCGCGATGACCAGGTCGAGCGCGAGAGTGACCCTCCCGGCCTTTCGGGAAGCCACGTAGAGGAACCAGCAGACCGTCAGCACCTGGAGGGGTTCCACGAAGTAGTTCCGGCTCAACCCGATGAGCAGGGGAGCCGAGGCCATGGCGAGTCCAGCGAGCAATGCAGCACCGACACTCGCGACGAGCCGCAGGCTCACGAAGGTCATGAGGACCGATCCAGCAAACACGCCAAGCATGAACGCGAACAGGGCTGCGCTGACCGATCCCAGGAGTGCTTGAAGGGGCACGAAGAACTGTCCGAGCCAGCAGATGGCGGGAGCCTTCATCTCGAGGGTCCGCACCATCGAGGCTGGCCACTCCTTCGTGTGCCGCGTCAGGTCCAGGAAGAGATCGACCGTCGACTGGCCGTACCAGGCGGGATCCCAGGGCCATACCGAACGATCCAGTGCGATCCACACCGCGCCGGGCACCATGACGATGCAAACGAGAATGCTGGCGGGTCCAAGCAATCGTTTGCCTTTCTGATCCGCGAGGCTCTTGCCTCCTGGAAGCTGCGGATCATGGCTCACAGCAGCGGCCGTTCCATGAGTCCGACCATGTGGGTTCTCAGGCGTTTTTCGCGATCGACACCAGCGAGCAGTTCCTGGAACTGCAGGGCGTACTCGCTTCGCATCCGATCCAACGTGAAATGCTGCCCGACGTGGGCGATCCTCTTGGCACTTCGCAAGGACCTGCCCTCCTCATCCTCCAGGATCGAAACGACGGCATCGGCGTAGGGATCCGGCCCGCTGCCTTCTGGCACGAGCACGCCGAGGTCCCCCGTCACGCATTCGCGAATGCCGCCGAGATCGGGAGCAACCGGCGGAATACCGAGGCTCATGGCTTCGAGAACGACGATCGGCAGTCCCTCGATCCGGGATGTCAGCAGCAGGACATCAAAGCAACCCATGAGGTCCCTCACGTCGTCGCGCCTCCCGAGCAAGCAGCACCTCTTGTGCAGCCCCGCGGCCAGGAACGCAGCGTTCACCTCTCCGGCCAGCGGGCCATCGCCGATCATGGCGAACCTTGCGGCGGGCAGCCGTTCCCCGATCTTCTTGGCTGCGCGCACCCACAGGAGCGGATCCTTCTCCTCAGCGAGGCGGCCGACGAACCCCACCAGGGGTACGCCTGGATCGATGCCCATCTCGCGTCGCAAGACACCCGCCTTCACCTTGGACCGGTTCCAGTAGCTGGTGTCGACGCCGCAGTGGATGACCCGGAAGCTGGATCGCGGCAGCGCGTAGGTCGAGACCGAGTAGTCGAGCAACTCCTGGGTGACCACGAACCGCCGATCGAGGTCCTGATGGTAGGGTGCAGAGGCCTGGACCCAGTCCTGCCCGCCGAAGTGGGAGTGCAGGAGGTCGACACAGCGGAGTTCCGGGAACCGCCGGCGCCATGCACCGATCGCCTGATAGCCGATGCTGGTGTTCCGATTGAAGACCAGGGCCACGTTGCGCGACATGAGCAGGTACTCGAGGAACGTGTTCCTGCCGTGCTCCGGCAGGAAACGCGGCAGGACGAACATCTCGTCCACACAAGCCTCGAAGCGCTGCTGCCACGAGTCGTCCCCCCCCAGCTCGACGACCAAGGTGACCCGATAGCGATCGCGGTCGATGCCGGCAAGAATGTCCAGGTCGACACGTTCCGCGCCACCCGTGGTCAGGAACGGAATCATGTAGAGGATGTGCGCCCGGCGGTCGGCCCAATGACGCTCGTCGAACGGATTGGGGAAATTGCGGCGCGCATATGGTTCGCAGGGCATCTTGCCGGCCAGGAGCAGCCGGTAGCGCTCCCTGAACCCACCGATGACCGAACCCATCGCATCCGCGGGTCCATCGGCCAGGGCCGGACCCTGGTTGCGCCTGCCGGTCGCGGACGCCGCCGGCAGCGTGCTGTCCGGGGCCGACTCGCCAGGTGCGAGCACGAGACGCTCGGGCAACGTCGTGCCACGGATCCCGTTCGCGTCGAGCCGCTTCCAGAAGTCGCTCCATTGCCGCTCTGGAGGGAGGCGATCGTCGAGACCACCGACCTCGAGATAGACACTCCGCCGCACGATGGCCGCGCGCGGCTCCCCGGTCCTCCGCGAGGAAGGTATCTGCGGCGACGATCTCGTTCCTGCGCATCTCTCGATGATCATCCCGTTCACGAATCCGCTCTCCGGGAACATCAGTCCCGTCCACGCAAGCTTCTCCAGTGCAGATGGGGCCAGGTCGATCTTCGGCGCGCAGAAGAACAAGAAGTCGCCCTTGGCGCGGCGAGCCGCCGCGTTGCCGGCCGAAGTCGCGTCCCTCCCCTCGACGACGACGAGCCCTTCGATGCCCAGATCTCCGGGCGCCAGATGTCCTGGACTGCCGTTGCGGCTCGGATCGGCCGCGACGACCACGACCTCGAAGTCCTGGAACGACTGTCGTTCGAGTCGCAGGATCGTCGCCCTCAGGTCGTCGCACTGCTGCGCGAAGACGATGACGGAGATGAGCGGGCGCCAACTCCTCTTGAGGTCGGAGATGGCCCTGGGTTCATAGAGGCTCGGGTGCGTCGCGATGACCTTGTTCCGGAGCACGGCGGCCATGTTGTCCGCGACGTGCCCCATGGTCCGGCCGTGGCGACGGTAACAGAAGACCGGTAGCGGCAGACACGTCCCTCGTTCGCCAGCCGCGGCGAGGGAGAGCCAGTGGTCCCAATCCTCCCAGCCATGCACGCCACTCACGTAGCCTCCCACCCTCTCGAACGCCTCTCGGCGGATCAGCGATGTCACCGTGCAGTGGTTGAACCAGAGCAGGTCGAACGCACTGAACTCCTGGAGTTCGCAGACGCGGGACTGATCACCGAAAAATCGCTGATAGGGATACGCGAATGCCACACCGGGTTGGTTCTGCAGCAGCAGGAAGAGCAGCGAGATCGCGTCTGGCTCGAGCAGGTCGTCGTTGTCGAGGAAGAGGAAGAAGCTGCCGTGCGCGAGTTTCGCCGCGTTGTTGCGCGCTGCCACCAGACCCTTGTTGTCCTGGCGGGCCACTCGCACGCGCGCCGATGGCAGCGACGCGAGGGTCTCGATCGTGACCGGATCGGTTGAGCCATCGTCCATGACGATGATCTCGAGATTCGGATAGGTCTGTGCCAGGAGACTCTCGACGCTTTCACGGACCAGGGCGCCGTAGTTGAAGCACGGGATCATGACCGAGATGAGAGGAGGGCTCGCCGGCAGCATCGCGGACACCCGGGCCCTCAACTCGAGCAGACCTGCGGAGGGGCTCGGCGGCCGTTCGGCCCCCGCCGGAAGACCGGACGACCGTGCGAACCCGTTCGCGTGCGGCCCCAGCAGGACCGTCGCGTCACCGGCATCGATGCCTGGCCCCAGGGACTCCGTGGCTCGAGGACCCAGGCGCGGTTCCCCTTTCAGGCGGGACAGGATCCGCCGTGCGAGCCCCCCGCCCCGATTCCTCACGAATCCCCCGACCTTGGTCGCGAACTCCTTGAGCTCACCACGGCGCAGGTCCTCGAAGGCCCGCAGGGCCTGGAACGTGATGCTGGTCTTGTAGTGAACGAGTTCGCGGGAGATGTCGCCACTGTGCTGGCTCAGCGTCGCCACCTGGTTGCGCAAGTCGTCCACGCCGGCGTTGCGAACCGCGAGCTCGTGGCGAAGGCCATCGGCCTCGTGACTCAGCATCTCGGCTTCGTTGCTGAGGCCTTCGGCATCGCGGCGAAGGCGATCGGCTTGCTGCCGGAGGTTCTCGGCCTCCCTGCCGCCATGCTCCAGGGTGTCGGTGAGCCAGCGTGAAAGCGCCAGGCTCTCGACCGGCTCGCCCTTGCCCTCCCGTGCGGTTCGGCGACCCAGCCATGCGCGAAGCGCGTCTTCGTTCCCGACTCGCGCGACGAGCAGGTCGGCGAGACAGAGAAAGTCGAGCTCGGCACTGGCGAAGCTGGAGAGGGCGTCCTGCGCGGTACAGGCGATCGGCTCCTCGTGCATGTTGAAGCTGGTATTGAGCAGTGTGCCGCTGCCCGTGCGATTCCGGTACTCGCGGAGGACGGCATCGACGAACGCGTCGTCCTCCTTGGCAACGAGTTGAGGGCGCGCTGTTCCATCAACGTGCACCACGGCCGGGCACTTCGGCTTCATGCTCTCCGTGCAGTTCGCCGTGACGGTCATGAAGTGAAATCCCATCATGTCCGCAGGCATCGGGAAGTAGCTGGCGGCAGCCTCGTCCTCGAGCGTGATCGGCGCGAACGGCATGTACTCCGTGCGCTTGAGCTTGTGGTTGAGCCAGTCGTTCACGCTGTGCTCGTTGGCTGCGCACAGCACGCTGCGGTGGCCAAGGGCGCGTGGCCCGA
>JAYUCN010000719.1:0-3548 GCA_043740335.1 Planctomycetota bacterium | reverse complement strand
GCGTCAGCGCGTCGCGCGCGACGGTGTGTGCCTGTTCGACGCCGACCAGCACGACTTCGCGTTCCGAACTCACGCAGCATTGTTCTGGTGCGATGTCGAACCCGTGCTGCGCCGAGCCCATGCCGACGTGCTGGCAAGGGTCCAGCGATGATGGATCGCGCCGTGGTCGCGGAACGGGTGGCCGCCGTGGAACGACACCTGCGTCGCGTCGCCGAACGACTGCCGCTTCGCGCCAACGAATTGCAAGCAGGCACCGATGCGGCGGACGTCGTCGTGCTGCACCTCTGGCAAGCGACCCAGGTCGTCATCGACCTGGCGGTCTCACTGTGCGTAGCTCGCGGCTTGGGTTCGCCCGACAGCTATGGCGACGCCTTCCGGCGCCTCGCCGCGAACGGAGTCGGCGATGCCGCCCTCGCACAGCGCCTCGCGCGAGCTGCCGGGTTCCGCAACGTCGTCGCGCACGAGTACGGGGCACTCGATCTGCGCCGGGTGCATCAGGCGGCAACCGAAGGACCTGCCGACCTCCGGGCCTTCCTCGCGGTTGTCGCTCGCCAGCTCTGAGCCCGATACCCGCCGATGGCGGGCCCGGCCTCTTCCCCCTGCCAAGCGCGCACGCCACACTGCTCGCATGATCCCGAGGTGCACCGCGGCAGCGGTCCTGGCACTTTCGCTGCGCCTGTCCGCCCAGACCCTCATCTGGCCCGGGGAAGATATCGCGACGATCGACGCGCAACCGCCGTGCTCGAGAGTGTGTGCGGGCGCCTGGTGCCGAACGACCTCATTGGCATTCAGGACACGTTCCGCCTGGATCCATCCCCCAAACCCGTGCTGCGCCGCGCCCATGCCGACGTGCTGGCAAGGGTCCAGCGATGACGGATCGCGTCGTCGTCGCGGCCTTCGTTGTTTCCCTCGCTCACCGCCGCCAGGTGATCGCTTGTGTCAGACCACCCGGGAACGTGCTAACGTCGCCGAGCACGAGCCACTGCGCGGAGACCGACCAGGTGCCGTTGCCGGTCGCGGGAATCGGCTGCGCCACGTCGAGGAATGCGTAGCCGGCGTCGTTGCCGGTGCCGCCCGTCGTCGTCGTGCACATCAGTTCGATCGACGTGCGCAGCGCACAGCCCGGGAAGCCGAACGGGTCGAGTGCCGCGGGCAGCGGCACGCCGAGGAACTGCGTCGTCGACAGGCCGAGCAGCAGGGTGGCGGGTGAGTTCGGCGGCGCACTCGACAAGTGCACGCGCACGCCGTTCGCATCGAGCGATCTCATGCCGATGTTCGCCGGCAACGGCAACGTGCCGGCGCACGCGGGGCCCAGCATCTGCGCCGTCCGCGGAATGCCGCGGTAGGCGAGGATGGAGCCGCGGGGGTGCAGGCAGTAGGGAGGTGTCAGGAAGGGGTAGTGGTAGCTGACGGGGTTCGACACGACGAGAAAGCCCGTGTGCTCGCCAACCGGTGGACGCAGTACCGTGAGCCAATAGCCAATGTAGTTGCTAGGAAATGTCTGCGGCGGCAACGATTGCATGATGTGCAAGGCCGATCCGTCGCGCCCTGAGTATGCGCGCACCGCGCCCTGCAGCTGCGTGCCGTTGTAGTGGCCCGGCTGTCCGACGAGCACGTCGGGGATGCCATCGCCGTCGAAATCCACGCCGCGGCTCGCAATGGACCGGCTGAAGAACTCCGAGGGTGGTGGCCACACCCATTGATGCAGCACCTGTCCCGTGCGGCTCGAGAAGGCGCGCACGACGCCGCGCCCGATGAAGTAGCCGCCGCCGTTGCCCGAGACGATGTCCTGGTAACCGTCACCGTCCAGGTCTCCACAGGAGTCGACGTTGTAGCCGATGCCGTCGCCCGGCAGCTCGCCGTAGCAGGTGCGAAGGTAGTTGCCGTTTCTGCCAGACACCACCACCACCGCACCACGTCCCGTTGGTTCGAAACAGGCCATCGCGAAGTCGTCGCCACCGTCGTCGTCGACATCGCCGAGGTTCGCGAGACCATAGCCGATGGCCAGCGGTGGACTGGCAGTCGCCGAGACGTCACCGACCAGCCGATACAACAGTGCCCCACCGTGGGCGTGTACGCGAACCTCACCCAAGCCGTTGCTAGCGTAATCGTCTCCGACGACGAGATCCTTCTGGCCATCGCCGTCGACATCGAGATCGCCGAGCAGTTCATCCCAGTTGTCTGGCACGCTCCACAGCACCGCGTCATCGACTCCGCTGCGCACTTCGGTGGTCCAGAACCCGGTACCAGCCGCGCTCGTGCCCACCTGGCAGTCGACATAGTCGGGGGTGCCATCCCCGTCCATGTCGCCAGCGGCGCCGATGGATACGAACTGCACGTAGAAGCTGTCGCTCGGCACCTCGCGCAGCAGCGTGCCATCGCGTCCCGAGAGCAACCAGAGGTAGCCGCGGGAACCGCGCGTCGCGCCGCACTCGCCGTCCACGATCGCTAGCAGATCCTCGTAGCCATCGTGGTTGACGTCGCCGACGCCGGCGATCTGGAAGGTCCCGAGCTGCCGGTACGGAACCCCGGTCGCGATCCACAGCAGTTCCTGCGCAGTCACCGAGGCAGTCAGTGATGCCAGCAAGGCCACCGGCAAACGAAGCATCATAGCTTGACCCATCTGGCCTGCGACGGCGTGCCCTGGGAGGTGACCAGGAACGCCATGTGCCAGCCGGAGAGTGTCTCGACCGATCCCCTCACGTTGCCGGAAAAGACGGGCAGCTTCGGCGTCTTGACCTTGACGGCGTTCACGAGCACCTCGTCGTCGGTCGTCACGTTGCGCAACTCGACGTACCGCTGGTCCATGTCGAACGCGTGCGTCGACGCGCCCGGCCGCATGAACACGACGCGGCTGATCGAGATGCCCACCGGCAGCGGCGCGTGTTCGATGATGTACTCCGTGTCCCACACGAGGTTCTGAAAACCCGGGCTGCCGAAGCTGCCGACGAACAGCGGAATCGTCTGCCCGTTCGCCCTGGCGCGCGGCTCGTAGATCTCCCAGTCCAGCTGGCGAATGTCGCCGCCGGCCGAGACGATTCTGCCGCTCGGCCGATACCCAGCGGTCGAGTGGTACATGTGCGGCGAAGCCTGCACGTCGTCCCATTGCCACCCGTTCACCTTGTCCCAGACCTCGGTCTTGAACACTGGTAACAAAGCGTTGCGGCCACATGGTGTTCGCGGCCAGGTTGACGCCCGTGAAGTCCCACGCGATGACGTTGTCGCTGTTCGGGTTGGAAGCCAGGTTGACCGCTGCGAACCTCCCGGGCCAACCAGGCATTCCGTTCGTCGGATGGTCGTAGCCATACAACCACTTCCCCTTGTTCTGGCTCGGAAGCTGATCAGCGGGCGTGGCGAGCGCTAGCGCGACCAGCGAACTGCGAACTGCGAACTGCGAACTGCGAACTGCGAACTGACGTCATGACACTACCTCCGCGTTCTTTGTTACCGAGTTCTCGCACGCAACCCGTCACGTCCCCTTGACGTGACGAGTCATGCACGTTCGATGGGCCATGGTAGCGCAGCTCCCCCATGCGTCAACTGGGGGG
>JAYUCN010000718.1:0-3554 GCA_043740335.1 Planctomycetota bacterium | reverse complement strand
ATCGCGACCACCCGGATGTCGCCTCCAGCCTGGCCAACACCGCCTACTGTCTGCAGTCGCTGGGACGAGCACGCGAGGCGCTGCCGCAACTCGAGGCGTCGTTGGCTACCCTGCGACACGTGTTCGGCGATCGCGACCACCCGGATCTCGCGCTCGGTTTGAACAAGCTGGCCTCTTGCCTTCAAGCGATGGGATCGGTGGCCAAGGCGCTGCCGCCATGCCGCGAAGCGTGCGCAATGATCGAACGACTCCGCGATCGAACCCGGGTCTCGGCGTCGCTGCGGCAATCGCTGTACGACAACCTGAAGGGCGGAGGAGCGTTCGAGCGCCTGCAGGCCCTGGCAGTTCAGCTCGACGCACCCGACGAGGCCTTGCACGCTGCCGAGCGCAGTCGCGGGCGGGAGTGGCTCGACGCGCTCGAACAGTCCGGTTTCGATGCCGAGAAGGAGGCCGCGGGACGAGCGCGAGAGCGCGGCGACGAATTGGCGGCTGCGCGCATTAGAAGGATTCGAGAGGAACTCGAGGCAGCGGAGTTCGAGGGCGACCGACTGCTGCACGACCTGAGTCAGCTCGACGAACCGAAGGTGGATGATGCCGAGCGCGATGCGCACCGGAAGGAACTCCTGGCGCGGTCGAACGACATCGGCACCCGCTGCCGGCAGTTGCTCGACGAACGCGCTCGCCTGCTCGGTGACGTGCTGCCCGTCGGGCGCGTACGTACGGCTGCCGAGATACAGTCGGCATTGCGCGACGGTGAGCTGTTCCTCGAGTTCACGATCACGAAGGACGTGAACCTCCTCTACGTGGTCGCACACGAAGGAGGCGTCGAGGTGATCGCATTGCCGACTGCCCAGGCCACGGCCGAGCGCGTGTTGGCAGGCGTGCTGCAGCGAAGCTCACGCACACAGCTCACGGAGGTCCGCGGTCGCGACCCGGATGCCAGCTCCGCCGACGCCACTGCGGACACTCGTTCTCGTGAACTGTTCGAAGCACTGATCCCAAAGACCCTCTGGCCACGCGTGCAGAACGCCCGCCGCGTGGTCGTTGCCGCGCATCGCGCGCTGCACCGACTGCCGTTCGAACTGCTCGTCACCGACGTGAAGGACGGCAAGCCCATCTACTGGCTCGACAGTGGACCCGAGGTCGCCTATGTGCCGTCAGGCAGCGCGCTGCACTGGCTGCGCAAGCGCAGCGCAGAACTCCCGGCGGGCGCGACGGACCTCGACCTGCTCGCGATCGGCGACCCGGCGCAGGCAGTGCCCGAACCAACCCTGCCAGAGGAGGGAGCGTTCGTCTCACAAGTCGTCGCCGATGGCCAGGGCGAACGCATCGGTCTTCGTCCGCGCGACATCCTGCTCCGATACGACGGCAAGCCGATCGCCGATCAAGCGATACTCGGCACGCTCCGCAAGGAGACCGAGACTGCGATCGCCGAAGGCAATCGCCCCGACACTCCGATCGCTCTCGAGGTGTGGCGTGCGGGCGAGACGCTTCACTTCGAACTGCAGAAGGGACCACTCGGCATGCAGGTCGCAGCGTCCAGTCCCCGACTCGCCTACCAAGGCTCGTTCGGCAGCGACGCGGAGATGCGGGCGATCCTGCGACACGGCGATCTCGAACGCATCCAGAAGCTGCCACCACTGCGCGGTGCCAGGGCCGAAGCCGAAGCGATCACCAAGACCTGGACCGACGCTGGCCGCAGCAGCAAGCGTCTACTTGGCGTCGACGCGACCGAGCCTGCGGTGTTCGACCTCGCGCGGAAAGCGAAGTACCTGCACTTCGCCTGCCATGGCATCGCGGAAGAGTACGCCGGCCAGAGCCTCAGCATGCTGGTGCTCTCGCAGCCCAAACACGTGCTCCCCGGCGACGATGGTCTCCTCAAGCTCGGCGATCTACTGCAGAACTGGACGGGTCGTCTTTCATCGTGCCGCCTCGTCGTGCTCTCCGCGTGTCGCACGAACGTCGGCCCGACGCTGCGCGACGAAGCACCGCAGGCGTTGCCCATCGGCTTCCTGTTCGCGGGCGTTCCTTCCGTGATCTGTTCGCTCTGGGCCGTCGATGACGCTTCGACGCGCGAACTCATGACCGACTTCTACTCCCGCCTTCTTGCCGGCGAGACCGACAAACTCGCGGCCTTCACCGCTGCCAAGAAAGCGCTGCGCACGAAGTACCCCGACCCCTTCCACTGGGCGCCGTTCCTCTACATCGGCAGCCCGAAGTAGCGCTCGACGCGCACGCCGTGCAGACCGTCGCCGGTTGTGGCACAGTGCCTCGATGCGCACCCGTAGCGACGACCTGATGCCCAACGACAGGAAGCTGCTCGACGACATCGAGGAGCACGGCGTGCACGTCGTGCACGTGCCCGGCGACGACGATGTGCCGCAGTTCTCGTTCTCGGTGGGACTGTGGCACAGCTTCGAGCAGCCCGAGGTGATCGTGTTCGGTCTGCCGCCCGATATCGCGCACGAGCTCCTCAACGTCGTCGCCGACGAGGCCGGCGAGGGGAAGTCCTTTCTCGCCGACAGCCGTCACGAAGGTCTCCTGCACAACTATCCGGTGCGGTTCTTCGCCGTGCCGAAGGCGCTCTACGCCGACTTCCTGGGTTCCGCGCGTTGGGCCTACGAGGGCGATGACTTCCCCGCCGTGCAACTCGTGTGGCCCGACAAGCAGGGGCGTTGGCCGTGGGATGCCGGCGTGCGCGAAGTCTTCCGCGACAGCCAGCCGGTGCTGGCCCGACGGGAGACGACGTGACGGTGGCGCCGCAGGTGCCGCCGCAGCGCCTGGCGGCCGGATGGTTCCTCGGGTTCGCCGGCGTGGTGTTTGTGGTCGTGCTCTGGCTGCGCGGTGGGGGCCGCCTGATCCTGCCCTTGCTGCTCGTCGTCGGCGTGATGCTGGTCGTGTTGCGCGTGGTGCGCAAGATCCGCGAACCACTGCCGTGATCGCGGACTTGGACGCGAGGAGCATCACACGCATGCCAGCTGAAGACGTGACTACGAAGGCCGCCGCGCAGGCAGAACTCGCGGCCACGCCGTTCCGGCCAGCCTGGTGGGCGCGCTCCGGGCTCGCGCAGACGTGGCTCGCCACAGCCTGCGCGGCTGACTGCCCGGTGTTGCGATGCGAAGCGTGGGACACACCCGATGGCGATCAAGTGCAACTGCACTTCGTCGACGCGAGTGCAGCAACAGCCCCGACCGTGTTGCTGCTGCACGGCCTCGAAGGCAGCCGCGAATCCGGCTACGTCGGCGAGGTCGCGCGCCAGGTCCGCTCGCGCGGCTGGCGGCTCGCGGTGCTCGAGTTCCGATCGTGCGGCGGGGTCATGAACGGCGCGCGGCGCACCTACCACAGCGGCGAGACGGGTGATCTCGACTTCGTCGTCGCGCGCCTCGTTGCGCGTCATCCTGAAGCCCCGCTGTTCACGATCGGCTTCTCGCTCGGTGGCAACGTGATGTTGAAGTGGCTCGGCGAACGTGGGCTCGACGTGCCGGCCACGCTGCGTGCCGCCGCGGCTGTCTCGACCCCGTTCGACCTCGAGGTCGCCGCCCACCAGTGCGACA
>JAYUCN010000717.1:0-8641 GCA_043740335.1 Planctomycetota bacterium | reverse complement strand
GCGGTTGCACTCTGTATCCCGCCCTGCCAGCCGAACTGGCCTTGTTCCTCACAGACGCCGCCGGCGAAGTGGTGGCCGCCGCGCCGATTCCGAACAGTCCTCTGCTACTGGGCGCAAGCATGTTCGCACAGTGGGTGGCGCTGGCTGCCGGTGGCCCGTTCGGCGACGCGGTGACCAGCGACGCCTTGCATCTGATCGTCGGCGGTTGACGAACCAACAGGCCACGCGTCGCGCAGCGTCGACGACGGTCCGACCAGCTACTGTTCGCCGGGATATCCGAGAACTCTCCTGTCAGCGCCAAGGAGCATCCCCGGTGGGCGGTGACGCTTGCTATGTCGCCGCGGCGGTTCGCGCACCCCGGCGCGCGAGCCACCACGGCAACACGCCGAGCACGATCCCGAACACGACCCCGAACACCACGAAGTAGGTGAGTTGCGGGATCAGCATGGTCCAGATCCATGCTTCGAGCGGATCCGTCAGCACGCGTTCGCTCATGCCTGGCAGCGCGACCTCGGTCACACGATGCGTGTCGAGATGCGTACCGAGGCTGCGCGTCGTCGCGAAGTAGGCGACCACGACGATCACCAGCCGCTGCAGCAACAACATCAACGCCAGGTTCTTCACGAAGCGTGCGAAGCCGTAGACGCGACGTCCGCAATGCCACGCGAAGAACGGCAGGATGACGAACGACGCGGGCGAAGCGCCAACCGCCCAGACGATTTCGACGGGTGCCGCCGTCTTCTCGAGCGCGAGGCGCAGGGCGAGGTAGAAGACGGACACGCCGACGGCAGCGACGACGGGTTGCGGCGTCGCTGAGGCCCTGCCGCGGCGAACGAACAGGAACAGTGCGGCGAGGCCGAGGAAGGCCGCGACGGTCACGTGCCATTGCCAGACCGGCGCCGTCACTTCGTCGACGATCCAGACGTGCGGTTGCGACTCCGCGGCGCGCCGGAAAGCGTTCGGGACCTCGAGCGTGTGCAGAGCGGTGTGGTCGGACACGAGCACGTCGACGACGAAGCCCATGGCGATCAGCCCGAGCAGCGCGGCCCACAGGGTGCGCCCGCGACTGCCCAGCGACCGAGACAGCAGCAGCGCGATGGCCGGCAACATCGCGGGTCCATAGAAGGGAAGAGAATTGGCGACGAGTTCGTCCACGCCGCCAAGGTAGCGGGACCATCCCGGGGCACGCGAGCGAGTGATACAAATCGTCGGTCCCAAGTCCTGCGGGTAGACGTTCCGTATCACGCCCACGAGCGCAGCCCGGACGACTACTTGCGCAGCCGCTCGATCACCCGCAGCGCCCAGCCGCGTTCGAACAATTCCTCGCGCGCCTGCAGGTCCACCGCCACCTGCGGAAGCCGCGTGCCGTTGCCGTGCCAGCGCTTGCTGGCCTGATCCTCGCGAGGGTTGGTCAGGAACGCGGCCGCCTCGCCGTTCAAGGTCCACTCGACCATGGGCAGCGGGCTCTCGCCTGCGAACAAACCGAGCCGCGGCGCCTGCGGCCCATCGAGGTCGAGCTGCAGTTCGAAACCGCCGCGCAACAACCACCGCAGCTTGTCGTGCTCGGCGCGTTGCAGCGCGGCACCGGCCGGGAAGATGCCGGCGCTGCGATCGGCGACTGCCGCCACCGCAGTGACCGCTCGGCGGACCGCGGCATCGGGCACGCGGTGTTGGCGCTGCATCACGGCGAGCGACTGCACGAGCGGAGACGTCAGCACGACGAGCCGTTCGCGCGGCGTGGCGTCGACTCGACCTTCGGACACGAGCACGCGGTCGAGCACGACCAACGGGCCCAGCGCCACCGCGCGGTAGATCTCGCCACCGTCGCCGCAGCAGCAGAAGCGGAGGCCCGCCCAGTGGCTCGGCTTCTCGATGCGCATCGACGAAGTACCGCGCCACCACGGTTGCAGCACGCGCTCGCCATCGACGACGAGCACGTCGCGCAGCCGTTGCTGCGAGTTCGACGCCAGCACGATGCGCACGAGAGTCCCATCGCCAAGCCGCAGTTCGAGGCCCGCGGGGAACGGCCCCGCGATCTCGCCCGAACGCAGGTGCAGGTGACCGTCGGGTACCACGAGCAGTTCGCGGCCCGAAGGGAACGTCAGCTTCGTGCCAGCCGCCCGGCACTCGACGTGCACACCGCCGGCCGTGATGCAGCCACCGTCCTCGCTCCAGCGCAGCGTGCCCTGGGCGACCTTCACGATGCCGCCATCGCCGAGCTGAAACTCGCCGGACGCAACCGGCTCGGACGCCGCGAGCACCACTTCGGGCTGCAGGGTCGGCAGCGGACGCAGCGGCTGCGGCGAGGGAGCCGGCGCTTGCGGCACGAGCACCAAAAGGACCAACACGGTCGCGGAGAGTCCCATCGTATGGGAACTATCGGCGCGCGGAGCCGAGCGGCGTGAGCCCCAACCGCGATCAGCCCTTTCCGACCGACACCCCCAGCTGCTCCGCCAGCATGCCGAGGAACGCGCCGACGTCGGTCACGATGCCCTGGCTCTGCGCCGAACCGCGATCGCTGAGCTTGCTGACGACCGCCGGATGGATGTCGACGCACACCGTCAGCACCTCCGCAGGAATCATGTTGCCCGTGCCGATGCCGTGCAGCATCGAACTCAGGATCACGACGAGCCCCGCGTTCTCGAGGATCTTCGCGTAGCCCTCCTGTGCCTTGACGAGATCCATCTCGGTGTCGGGCAGCGGACCGTCGTCGCGGATCGAACCAGCGAGGCAGTACGGAACCTTCGCCTGCACGCACGCGTGCATGGCGCCGTTCTTCAGGATGCCCTTCTTCACGGCGTCAGGAACACTGCCCGCGCGCCGGATCGTGTTGATCGCGCGCATGTGGTGCATGTGGCCGTGCACCGCCTGACGCCCCGTCGCGAGTTCGACGCCGAGGCTCGTGCCGAACAGCGAAGCCTCGATGTCGTGCACCGCGAGCGCATTGCCGCTCAGCAATCCATCGACGAGGCCCGCGCGCAGGATCGCCGCCAGCGTGGGTGCCGCCCCGACGTGCACGACGACCGGGCCGGCGACGAGAATGACCTTCCGACCCTCGGCCCGCACGCGCTGCCAGGCGCTCACGACGTCGGCGACCTGCGCCGCGAGCCGGCGTTCGGAACTCGCCCCGCCCTGCATGAAGCCGAACTTGCTCTCCTGGAGCTTGCGCGTCGTGTGCGGCGTGACACGGATGCCGCCGTAGCCGACGACCAGGCGCTGGCCCTTGCTGAGGTCGCGCAACTTCACGCAGCGCAGCGCCCCCTGCTCGATCACGAGCGTGGCGTCCATGCGCTGGTTCTGGACCGGCACCCACTCCCCGTCGACGCGCACCTCGGTGGCGAGGTTGGTCGACGAGTAGAACCCTTCGGGCGCGGTGCCATCGCGATCGACGGTGGCGAACACCGCGTCCTGGGTGTCGGTCTCGCTGAGGCCCAGCGACATGAGGTCGGCGCGCACGCGCTCGAACCCCTTGGCGTTGGGCGCCGTGACCTCGAGTTCGAGCTGGCTCTCGTCCAACCGGTGCTTGCCGATCTCCAGGCGGACGACGCGATAGGTGGCACCTGCCGCCTGCACGGCTTCGAGCGCGTCGGACAGCAGGCCCGAATCGATGAGGTGGCCCTTGGCCTGGAAGGTGGCGACGATCGATTTGCTCACGCTGGCGAACGTAGCCGCCGCCCGGGGCGTCGGGGAAGCGGGAACGTGCCGGCGTCGTGCGCCGGCTGAACCCGAGGCGGCAGCCGACGTTCGACTGTTCCTTCCTCGTCACGACCGCCGCCGCACGGGTAGCATGCGCACCGCCCAACGACCCCTTCGGATGTCCCCCCTCGCGCAGAAACTCGCAGTCGCCGTCGGGCAGAGCCTGCGCGGCAAGGAAGACGCGATCGAACTCGCGATCGTCACGCTGGTCGCCGGCGGCCACCTCCTCATCGAAGACCACCCCGGCGTCGGCAAGACGCTGCTGGCCAAGAGCCTCGCCAAGGCGCTCGACCTGCAGTTCCAACGCGTGCAGTGCACGGCCGACCTGCTGCCGAGCGACATCCTCGGCGCCCAGATCTACCATCCGCGCACCGGTGAACTGACGTTCCGGCCCGGCCCCGTGTTCACCTCGGTGCTGCTCGCGGATGAACTGAACCGCACGCCGCCGCGCACGCAGTCGGCGCTGCTCGAATGCATGGCCGAACGGGCCGTGACGATCGACCGGCAGACCCACTCGTTGCCCGATCCGTTCTTCGTGATCGCGACGCAGAACCCTCTGACCGCAGCCGGCACCTATCCTCTGCCCGAGAATCAGCTCGACCGCTTCCTCATGAGCATCAAGCTCGGCTACCTCGATGCCGAGCACGAGATCGAAGTCGTCGCGCGCGAAGACGGTCATCGATTCGTCGACGAACTGCGCCCCGTGGCCACGCGTGAAGAACTGCTGCGCGCGCGCGCGGCCGTCGATGCGGTGCGCTGTGATCGCGAGCTGGCCGCCTTCATGGTCGAGCTCGCCCACCGCACGCGCCGCAACAGCGATGCCGTGCTCGGCGTCAGCACGCGCGGCGCGCAGGCGTTGCACCGGGCGTGCCGGGCCCGCGCCTGGGTGTCTGGCCGCGACTTCGTCGTGCCTGACGACGTGCGCGCCCTGCTCCTGCCGGTCTGGGTGCATCGCATCACCGCGCGTTCCGGCGGCGACGCCGAGGCCTTGCTGCACGAGATCCTCGCCGACACACCGCTGCCCGACTGATTCCCCCTGCCGTCGATGGCCACTCCCAGCAGCACGGTCGAACTGACGCTTCGCGGGCGGGTCGTGGCGTGGCTGGGAGCACTTGCGGCCGGTGCCGCCTGGCTCGGCGACGACGGCAATGCGCGGCTCGCGACTGCCTTGCTCACAGCCCCGCTGCTGGTCGACTTCGTCAGCAAGCAACGTCGTCTGCACCACACCGAGGTCGCGATCGGGCCGCGCCGCACCGCCGCCGGCTCGTCGTTCGCGGAACACCTCGTGCTCGTGCACCGCGGCCGCTCGCCCTTGCGGGGGTGTCTGCTCGCGGAACCGCGCACGATGCGTTCGGAGCCGGCAGTACTGTTGCCGACCATGGCGCCGGGCGCACCGGTGTCGATCGGTTTCCGCGCGCGCAGTCTGCAACGTTGCCACGTGCTCGAGCGGGTCTTCGTGCTCGTCTCCACCTGGCCGCTCGGACTGTTCCGCACCCGTGCCGTGGTGAGCGTGCCGGCCGATCTGATCACCGAACCGGCGCGCGTGCCGCTGCACGCCGACGTGGTCTCTGCCATCGCCGAGCAGGAACAAGCCGAGCACGACCGCACCAACCTCCCCGGTCCGGACTTCCACTCCCTGCGTGAACACCTGCCCGAAGAGGATGCCCGCGGCGTGCACGCGCTGCGCAGCGCCACGATGGGAACGCTCGTGCGACGCCTCACCCAGGGCCGCATGCCGCGCACCGTCGGCATCGTGCTCGACCTGCGCCGCCCGCCTGGCCGTTCCCTGCACCAGGGCACCCGTCGCTTCGAATGGAGTCTCGGCGCGTGCGCGTCGCTCGTCGCCTTCCTGCGCGCCCGCGCCGCCCAGGTGCAGGTGCTCGTCATCGACGCCGAGCCGGCGCGTTGCCTCGTGCAGAGCCCGGCTCGGGAAACGGAGCTGCTGACGCTGCTCGCCGAAGCCAGCGCGACCCCGCATCGCACGCTGCCGCCGGATCTGTTCGACGAGGTGCGCCGGCTCGAGCACTGCTTCTGGATTCCCGCCGGCGCCTACCTCGCCTCGCCGGAGTTCGCCGCGATGGCGACGACCGTCACCATCGTCGGAGGCGACTTCGAGTGAGCAGAAGGGCGGACACGACCGGCCGCACGCAACGCATCGCGGCGTTGTTGCTCTTCTGCTGCACGACGTTGGCCCTGGCCAACCTGCCGGCGAAGGACCTGCCGCCCGGCTGGTTGCTCACGTTCACCTTGCCGGGCGCAGTGCTCGGCCTGTTGCGCAACCATGCGCGGCGGCCATGGCAGCGGGCCCTCCTGGCCCTGATCCTGCAGGCGGGCGCCTGCTGGCTCGCGCTTGCGACCGTCGGGCCGATGACGCGCCCCGCCGCGCTGGCCTGCACCATCCTGCCGCCACTCGCCTTCGTCACGGCCAGGCAACGCGAGAGCGACGCGTCCCTCGGCCTGTTCCTGAGCTTCTGCGTGCTGCTCGTCGGCGTCATCCTCGACGGCATCGACGTGCCGCTGATCGCGGCCTACGCCAGCGCGGGATGCTGGTCCCTCTACGCCGCCGCCCACCTTGCCGCCCGCGCCGTCAGCAAGCCGCCGACCCGCTCACGGCGCGTGCCGCACCGCATCGGCGAGGTGCTACGCACGTCGCTCGGCATCGCCGTCGCGTGCCTGTTCGCGGCGTTCGCGATCGATCGTTCGCTCGCCTTCCTGCCATCGCCGAGTGGCCAACGCAGTGCCGCGACGAACACCTCCGGCGACGGCCGCTCCGGCCCACGCAGCGTGGGGATCAGCGACTCCTTCGTGCTCGACGGTGGCCGCGGCGTGCTGTCCGAGATGCACGGCGAACAACTCGTGCGCGTACGAGCCGAAGCAGGTGCCTCGGTCCCGACCGATCTCTACCTGCGCTCCGGCTTCTTCACCGTACCAGGTCTCGACCGGTGGCAACTCGGCACGCTCGAGCAGACCCAGGCGCCGAGCACCGAAGCGTTGGCCTGGCGGAAGCCCCTGCCGCGCGTGGCGACGACCTGGCTCGAGCTCGAACGGTTTGCCGGCGCCCGCAACTTCGTCTTCGTGCCCCCGGGCACGTACGAGATCCGCGGTCTCGATGGCCTCGTCGTCGATGCTGCGCGCGAGTGGTTGCGCCAGCAGGAAGGCCGTCCCCAGAGCGTCTACGAGGTCGCCTGGCAGCGACCCGAAGCGCTGCCGGCACAAACGCGCATCGATGCGCGCGCTGGTCGTGATCTCCTGACCTTGCCCGCGGACCTCGAGCGTGGGCCGTTCGAAAAACTGCTCGACGAATGGCAAGTGGGCGACCAGCCTCAGGACGCGATGCATCGCATCGCGGCCGGACTCGCGCAGCGCTGTCGCTACGACCGCATCGAGCCCTTCGGTCCGCACCAGCACGCGATCCTGAACTTCCTCTTCGCGGACGGCGACCGGCGCGGCTACTGCATGCACTTCGCCTCGGCGGCGGCCCTCATGCTGCGTCTGCGCGGCGTCGCCTGCCGCATCGGCGTCGGGCTCTACGGCGGTGACGCGGATCGTGAGGAGCCGGGCGCCCGCATCTACGGCTCGCAGCACGCGCACGCCTGGGTCGAGGTGCCATGCCTTGGCCGCGGCTACGTGGTCTTCGATCCGACCCCGCCGGCCGAACGCGGTCGCCGGACGCCCTCGCGGCTCGACACCACCCCGATCGGCCAGGATGCACCCCTGGCCGCTGGCCAGGGCAGCCCGCTCGCAGGCTTCCTCGACTTCCTCATGCAACCGTGGCTGCTCGCGGTGGTCCTGCTGCTGGCGCTCGCGTCGGCGCTGTGGCCCACGGGTGCGCCCCAGCCGCCGCGCATCCTCACGCCGCCGTCGGCGAAGAATGCTCGTCGCCTGCTCGTGCGTCTCATGCGTGCCCTCGCGGCGGCCGGCCATCTGCGCAATCGCGGCCAGACGCTGGAGAGCTTCGCGCGCGACCTGTCGCGGCGGGACCGGCTGCCGCCCGAAGTGAGTGCGGCGTTCACCGCGTACCAGGAAGTGCGCTTCGGCGGGCGCGTGTTCGACAGCAATCGCGAGCGCGTCCTGCTGGGCGGACTCACCGCCGCTGCCCGTCTGGAGCCAGCGGCAGGCAGAGCACCTGCGCTCACCGGCGCCACGTAGTCACGGCAGCGCGAGCAGCCGGGCGCGGCCGCGATCGAGCGTGACACGACATCGGCTCAACAGGTCGACGCCGAGCACGCCGTGCACCGGGAACGACGTACTTGCGACGCGAGACACCACGGGCAACGCGACCCCGAGGAAGCGCGCCTCTGAACACCGCAGCACGAGCTCGCGCACCTCGCGCACCGCGACGAGACTGCCGCCGACCGTGCGCACGCGCCGGAACGACGGCACCGTGCGGCCATCCCCGCCCGGCAGCATCGCGACCCCGGCCCGGGTCAGACTCGAGTGGCTGGCACCGGTGTCGAGCACGAACCAGAGTCGCACACCTTCGACGAACACGGGGACGAGGCAACGACCCTCGGCCCGCACACACTGCACCGATTGGTCTTCGGGCAGACCGCGCGGCACTTCGAGCACGACGCTGCGGCGTTCCGGATCCAGCGTCAGCCGGCACGCGGCCAGAAGGTCGAGGCCCAACACGCCGCGCGGCACGCGCTCGGGGCCACCGTAGAGGTCCCGCAACCGCAGCACCTCGTCGTCGACCACGAGCAACGGCGTGGCCCCGATGTCGATATCGCCGACCGAGAACTGCGCCAGCGCTCCGACTTCGACCGGCAGCGAACGGCCTGCCCCGTCGAAGGCCGTGCCCGCCGGCCGGCGGCTCTTCACCTCGAGTTCTTCGGCGAAACTGCGCGACACGGTCGTCATCGACGTACCCGTGTCGATGGCGAACGGCCGCTGCCGCTCGCCCGAACCGCACACGAACTCCGGTGCGTCCCCGGGCAGGAGCGGC